>JAPHSW010000232.1 GCA_026196615.1 Gammaproteobacteria bacterium
ATGCCAACATTCGTACGCACAGAAAAGTGTGATGGCTGTAAAGGTCAGGACAGAACAGCATGTATGTACATCTGCCCACACGACTTGATGAAGCTTGATAAAGACGGTTCAGAAACTGGTCACGCGATGAAATCGTTCAACCAGGAACCAGAGCAGTGCTGGGAGTGCTACTCTTGCATCAAGATTTGTCCACAAAATGCGATTGAAGCTCGTGCTTATGCTGATATCGTTCCAATGGGCGGTTCAGTTCAACCCCTTCGTGGAACCGATTCCATCATGTGGACCATTAAATTCAGAAATGGCACCATGAAGCGTTTCAAATTCCCAATTCGTACTACTCCTGAAGGTTCAATTCAGCCGTATGAAGGCAAGCCTAAAGCGGATTACGCAAACATTAAAGAAGACAAAGGTTTCTTCAATAATGAAGGCAAACTCCCTTACGAAGGTAAGGCAGAAGAACTTATCCGTCTTTAATAGCACTCTTGGAGCATTCGCTTCAGGCGTTAACTCTTAGGCCTTAATTTCAAGGAATAAGAGAAAGCGAGCCAGTTCCTTAGGTCAATTTGATAAAGAAAAGACCATAAACGAACACAGCTCACACAAGAACATATATAACAGAGGTTATCCGAATGTCAGGAACATTTGAAAATCCAGAAGTCATCGAAGAATCGGTTGACATTCTACTTATTGGTGGTGGTATGGGCGCATGTGGCGCAGCATACGAATTAGGACCATGGATAGAAGCATCAGGCCAGGACATTTCAGTCAAGCTGGTTGATAAAGCCGCTATGGACCGTTCAGGTGCCGTTGCTCAGGGTTTATCAGCAATTAACACTTATATTGGTAAAGAACAAGATCCAGCGGATTACGCGCGTATGGTCTCAAACGACCTTATGGGTATTACTCGTGATGACTTAGCGTACGACTTAGGTCGTCACGTTGATGATTCCGTTTACCTGTTTGAAGAATGGGGTCTACCGATTTGGAAACAGCCTGGAGACGAAGGCAAGAGCTTGAAAGATGGCGGTATGCCGGTTCGTTCAGGTAAATGGCAGATCATGATCAACGGTGAAAGCTACAAGTGGATCGTTGCAGAAGCTGCGAAGAAAGCCTTAGGTACAGAGAAAATTCAAGAACGTGTATTCATCGTAAAATTGGTGAATGACAAAAACGACCCAAGCCGAATTGCGGGTGCGGTTGGTTTCTCAACTCGTGAAAACAAAATCTACGTCTACACATTCAAAGCGTGTTTGCTTGTTTGTGGTGGTGCAGTCAACATCTTCCGCCCACGTTCAGTAGGTGAAGGTACAGGTCGTGCATGGTACCCAGTCTGGAACTCAGGTTCAACTTACTCAATGGCTGCAGAAGCTGGTGCTGAATTAACCATGATGGAAAACCGCTTCGTACCTGCGCGTTTCAAAGATGGTTACGGTCCGGTTGGCGCATGGTTCCTACTATTCAAAGCCAAAGCAACCAATGCTTTCGGTGAAGTTTACATGGACTCAAACAAAGAGCTACTGAACGATTACCCTCCATACGGATTGGCTAAAGTTCCAGCCTCTTGTCTGCGTAACCACTTAATGATGAAAGAAATGCGTGAAGGTCGTGGTCCAATCTATATGGATACCGTGACTGCATTAGGCGCATTAGCAGAAACCATGACACCTAAAGAAATCAAGCATCTGGAAGCAGAAGCGTGGGAAGATTTCTTAGACATGTGTATTGGTCAAGCGGGTGTTTGGGCTGGTGAAAACATTGAGCCTGAGAAAACTAACTCAGAATTAATGCCAACCGAACCATACCTACTGGGTTCACACTCAGGTTGTTGTGGAATTTGGGTCTCTGGTCCGACTGATGTCGGCGCACCTGAGTCATGGAGTTGGGGTTACCGCTCAATGACTACCGTTAAAGGTCTGTTTACAGCGGCTGACGGTGTTGGCGCATCCGGTCACAAATTCTCATCAGGTTCACATGCTGAAGGTCGTTTAGCGGCTAAGGCCATGGTTCAATACTGTGTTGATAACAAAGATTGGACACCAGAGCTCGATACTTCAGTAGAAGAATTGACTTCTGATATCTATCAGCCAGTTCGTACCTACTTAGAGCACAAAGATTACTCAACAGCAATCGATGTGAATCCTAACTACATCACACCAAAAATGCTTCAGTTCCGTTTACAGAAGATGATGGATGAGTACGTAGCGGGTGTTGCGACGATGTATCAAACGAATGCGAAGATGCTAGACGTTGCAGAGCACAAGCTTGGTATGTTGAAAGAAGATGCGAAGAAGATGCGTGCCAAAGATCTTCACGAGTTATTACGTGCGTGGGAAAACTACCACCGCATATTAACTGCAGAAGCTCATATGAAGCACATCCAGTTCCGTGAAGAATCACGTTACCCAGGATTCTACTACCGTATGGACTTCAACATTGTTGATGAAGACAACTGGAAGTGTTTTGTTAACTCGACTTATGACAAAGGGACTCAAACGTGGACTTGTAAGAAAGTTGAGCACGTAGACGTTGTTGATAAGTCAGTGTTGATGAAGTAATAGCGAGGAAGTCGGTTAGTAATAACTGAATTTCACGACTATCACTATCAGAAGAAAGCCCGGTGACCGAAAGGTGACTGGGCTTTTTTTATGTCTGGAAGATTGTTACGTTAAGGCTATAATCAATGAAAATCAGAAGTTAAAAGCATGCCCTTGACTTCTTATGAGTAAATAACCATATCTATAATAATGTATTTTATAAAAGGAACACATCAATGGAAGAATATAACCAGTTAGTGACGGTTATAGCGATGAGTATGGGGGTTGCATGGGCAAGTGGAATTAACTTGTATGCGGCTATTTTAATGCTTGGACTGATGGGGACAACAGGTAATATTGATTTACCTCCTGATTTACAGGTGCTAAGCGATCCTATGGTTATTGGTGCCGCTGGCTTTATGTATTGTGTTGAGTTTTTTGCTGATAAAGTCCCCGGTGTTGATTCTGGTTGGGATGCTATTCATACCTTTATCAGGGTTCCTGCTGGAGCAATGTTAGCAGCGGGTTCTGTGGGAGATGTTTCTTCAGCTGTGGGAATTACTGCTGGAATATTGGGTGGTGGAATGGCTTTAACGACACATTCATTTAAATCTGGTTCCAGAGTATTGATTAATACCTCACCAGAACCTGTAACTAACTGGACGGCTTCTTTTACAGAAGATATTGCTGTTATTGCAGGTTTATGGACGGCTTTAAATCACCCAACAGTATTTGTAGTCTTTTTAGTACTATTTATAATTCTTGCAATTTGGTTATTACCTAAACTATGGAAGGGGATTAAGTCTGTTTTTGAAGCGATTGGTCGCTTTTTTTCAGGAAATAATGAAACCTCAACTCATAGTGTTAATTCATCTGACCTTGGGGATATGAGTCAAAAAAATACAATTAATGAATCTGCTTTAAAAATGGATTATAAGAAAAAAGAGTAAAAAAAAGCCGTTTTGTTTGATATATATCAAATAAAACGGAAAAATTTGTTTTATTTTCTGACTTTATTGTCTATAGTTCTTGGGGTAAACCCTCAAAAAGTTCTTAATCTTGATAATTATAATGATAAAGAAGGGAAAGTATGACAGGTTCACTTATAAAGTTTTTTGAATTTGGTATTTTTGTGATCTCAGTGTCCACTATTATTTTTGGAGCATACTCTATCTACACTTTGTAAATGTTTTCGACTCCAGCTAGTATGTCTGGAGCTAATATTTCCATACTCTGATTATCCTATGTTAGAATTATTTTTGTTTCAATTTACTCAAATTGAATTCTAATTCTTTTAAATAGGTTAATTCTCCAATGCGTCATCTTTTATGTCTATCCCTATCTTCTGTACTGTTACTTCTTGTTTTTATAACACCGTTAAATGCTGCTGACTTTAATATCAAATTGCGAAAAACGGATATTAATGAGTTAAAACAACAATTAATGCCAAGGTTTGATCAGAGTATTTCTTATTTAAATGAATTACTCAATTGTCTTGAACATGGGAAAACCGTTGATACTTGTCTTGATGAATATTCTCTTATTGTTGAAGGAAAAGGAACAGTGCTTTCACCAGAAAAACAAGAAAGAAATAAAAAGATTAAACAGGGTATTGAAAATAAGATTGACGAAAAAAACATCGAACCTGAAGAATTAATTGTTGAATTAAAAAAACTCTTGAAAGAAGCTGAGTCTGTTAAAAGTTGTCTTAATAAAGGACAAACGGCAAATGAGTTAAAAGATTGTATTATCAAAGATTGAAATAATTCCAATTATTATGCGTTGGATAATAAGTAGTTTATTATATATTTATAAGTTAAATTATTGATTTTTTTAAAAAAATATTTATTTTTTTTTCTTTAGACGTTAAGCTATTACAAAAATAATAATAATAATAATATTAGCACCAAATATTGAATGACTTCTGGATTAGACCAAAGGCTTTGTGTGTTTGAACGCTTAGCTGTATTGAAGGCCTTAAACTTAAAGTTACTCAATTATTTTAGTTATTAGAGGGTAGAACATAGTAGTAAATAATAGTTTTTATTTACTCAAATGTCGCAGCATGGTTTAGGTTTATTACATCTGAATCATACTATATTCTTGACAAAAATGATTAAAATGAGGAACTAATATGTTCGCAATAAAACGAGTACCGAATGTTCTTTCTGGTATTTCAACTGGGCTTCTGGCTTTTCTTTTCTTAGCAAATAGCGCGTCTGCCAATACAAAAACTGATGAAGAGAGTATTCATCATATATCTGCAACTGTCTGTAAAACCTGTCATAAAGAAACCTATAAGCAATGGAAAGGTTCAATGCATGCTAATAGTACTGCATTTAAAGACCCTATCCATGGAGCTTTTTACCGAAAGGTCGTTGGTGATCCTGGTAAAGAAGGTGTAAAAATGAAAAATGGCAAATACCCTGTGTGTTTGCAATGTCATGCACCTAATGCCGCTAAGGATAAAGTGACCAAACTTGATTCAAAACCTGCTTATCAGGAGGGGGTCAACTGTATTGCCTGCCATACTTTGAAGACATTCAAAGGCATTAAAGGAAAGGATGGTAAGCTAAACCTGGGTCTTAAGGCTTATGAATATAGTGATAAAATTCAGGGGACTGGTCGTAATTCAAATCATAAACTTTCTGCTTTAACTGCTACTGGTGGTGATGAGTTTGGTTTTGCTGGTGGAGATGAAGACCAAAAACCAAATCCACACTTAGGTAAGCCAGTAACAATGGACGGTAAAGATATTCCTGCCCTGCCAATGGAAAGCAATCCTAAACAACTAAGAACTTCAAATGCTTGTATGGGCTGTCATGATAAGAGAAACAATAGTCATGGTGTACCACTTTGTGCAACCGGTGATGAATATATGGCAAGTAATGCCAAGACTGATTGTTTATCATGTCATATGCCAACGACAGGTGGTCGTTCAGATCATAGTATGGGTGGTGGGCATAGTTTGTCTATGCTGCAACGTTCAGTTGTTTTCTATATGGAAAGTAAGAAGGTCGGAGATAGCATTGAATCCGTTATTACTATGGAAAATAAACAACCACATACAATGCCAACGGGAGCACCTTTTAGAAATCTACACCTGAAAGTAACTGCTTATGATAAGAGTGGTAATGTTGTTTGGGAAAATGCCAAGGGACATCCTGGAAAAACAGATAAACAAGCCTATTTACGCCTTGTTTTAGTTGATGACAAAGGTAAACCAACTGCACCACCTACAGCAAAAGCTCAGGGTGAAGATAACCGTCTTAAGGCTTTTGAAAAGCGTGAGTTAAACTATAATATTCCTGCTAAGGATGTTGTTTTAGTTCGTGCTGAGTTGTACTACAATCTTCTATGGCCTGGACTGGTTAAGAAATTTGGTAATAAAATTCCTAAAGATGTGACAGCACCTAAGCTGATCTCAACATCAGAAAACTCTCTTTAAAATAACTTTGTAAAAAAAGTAAAACAGATGGATTAGTCATACTAATCTATCTGTTTTACTGTTTATGAAATAATTTCTGACGAGGGGGGGATTATGTCTGTCTATAAATTAAAAAATAGAACAATAATATCTTATGTCTTATGTGTATTCCTATTTTTCATCTGTTCAAATACTTATTCTAAAGTTGAAGAAGTAAAAAAAATATCATCAACAGCTGATCATACAAAATTTGAAATTTTGCAAGATAAATTTGCTACTGGGCCTGATGTCACTAAAGCCTGTCTCAGCTGTCATACCGAAGCCAGTTCTCAACTGCATAAAACGAAACATTGGAACTGGACTTTTACTAATCCTGATACCGGCCAGAAACTGGGTAAAAAAAGTATCATTAATAATTATTGTTTATCAATTAATAAAAACTATGCTCGTTGTACCAGTTGTCATATAGGGTATGGCTGGAAAGATAAGAACTTTGATTTTACTTCACAAGAAAACGTTGACTGTCTTGTTTGCCACGACACGACGGATACCTACAAAAAATTTCCAACAGCAGCAGGTCATCCTAATTATAAAGACAAAGCTTTTCCAAAAGGCAGTAAAAAAATTTGGAAAGCTCCAGACCTCTCATTTATTGCACAAAATGTAGGTAAGTCACGCCGAGAAAATTGTGGGGCCTGTCATTTCTATGGAGGAGGAGGTGACGGTGTTAAACATGGTGATCTTGATTCCTCAATGACAAATCCTGATAAAAAGTTGGATGTTCATATGGGGGTTGATGGTCTAAATTTTACCTGTAGTGAATGTCATACCACTGATGGACATGATGTGAAAGGCAGTCGTTTTAATATTACCGCCAAAGATACTCATGGAATTGATGTGCCAGGACGTGATGATTATAGTCGTGCAACTTGTGAGTCCTGTCATGGAATGACTCCTCATCCTGATACTATTAATAATAAAATTAATGATCACACGGATAAGGTCGCATGTGTGACATGTCATATACCAACCTATGCACGGGGTGGTGTAGATACGAAGCTCTGGTGGGATTGGTCTACAGCAGGCAAAAAAGATGCAAATGGTAAACTGATTAAAACGAAAAATGCTCAGGGTCAGCTTACCTACCATTCTAAAAAAGGTAATTTTGAATGGGGTCAGAATTTAGTGCCTGAATATGACTGGCTATCGGGTAATATTAAATATAAACAATTGGATGAAAAAATCGATCCCTCTAAAGTGGTTGCATTAAATACTTTTTCGGGTTCATATAATGATCCGGATGCTCGAATATGGCCTTTTAAAATTATGCGTGGAAAACAACCCTACGATAAAGGAAATAACACACTGGCATTATTGCATTTATTTGGTAAAGATAAAAAAGCTTATTGGAAATCTTATAACTGGAATTCTGCTATAAAATCAGCAATGGAAGATGCAGAAGCCAATTATAGTGGTGAATATGGTTTTATTGAAACGACTTTACACTGGCCTCTGGCTCATATGGTTGCACCAAAAGAACAATCTCTTTCCTGTGATGCCTGTCATAGTAAAGAAGGCCGGTTAGCGAATTTAACAGACTTTTATTTACCTGGAAGAGGTGACAATAAACTTCTGGATATCATTGGCTGGTTGATTGTTTTGGGAACCTTGGGTGGTGTGTCACTGCACGGATTAATGAGATATTTCTTTGCTCGAAAAAGAGGAAATAAATAATGTCTAAAATACAAATGTACAAAGGTTTTGAACGTTTCTGGCACTGGTCACAGGCTATACTGATTTTGACCCTATTGTTTAGCGGTTTTAATATACATGGAACACATCAATTTTTTAATTTTGAACAAGCGGTTGATATTCACATCATATCAGCCTGGTGTTTAATGGGCTTATGGATTTTTGCAATTTTCTGGCATCTAACGACCGGAGAGTGGAAACAATACATTCCTTCTAGTGCAAATAAACTCATTGCCATGATCAAATATTATGCCTTTGATATTTTTATGGGAGGGGGGCACCCACATCATAAAACGCGTAAACAGAAACTGAATCCTATGCAGCGCTTGGCCTATTTATTTTTGCACATCGCCATCACTCCTGTCATTTGGGTAAGCGGACTACTCTATCTTTTTTATCCCTATTGGAATGATATTGGTATTGGTACCTGGAGTTTAGAATTTATTGCTTTGCTTCACACTGCTGCGGCATTTGCATTAATGGCATTTTTGATTGTTCATCTCTATTTAGCTCTGACGACCAGCAAAGAACCTTTTGGTTATCTTAAAGCTATGATTACGGGTTATGAAAATGAGTAAATCTGTTTTTAATAATAATTTTTTACAACTATAGATAAAACAAATGGAGTATCTAATGGCGTGGTCAAAACAGGCTTTTTTCTTTTTACTGATTATGAGTTTAATGGTACTACTCAGTCAGTCAGTTTTGGCTGCTAAAGTAACTTTGGAGCCATCCAGTTGGGGATTAGAAGAAGGTAAGGCCTGTGTTGACTGTCATACCAAGTCTTCTTCGGGATTAACACATCAATGGAAAAATAGTGCTCATGCTAAGGCGAATGTAAATTGTCTGGATTGTCATCAGGCCTATGAAGATGATGATGATTCCATGGAACATGAAGGTAGTATTATTGCCACGATTGTATCCCCTAAAGACTGTGGTCGCTGTCATGAAACTGAATATAAGGAACAAAAAGGTTCAGTTCATGTAAAAGCCATTTCAGTGTTGAAGAATAAAATGCCTAATTTATCAGAACATTTTGGAGCTCGTGCTGGATATGATGCAGGTTGTGCTAAATGTCATGGTTCAGAAGTAAAAGTGCGAGGTGATGGTACTCTTGACCCTGCAACATGGCCTAATACCGGAATTGGTCGAATAAATCCTGATGGTTCTAAAGGCTCATGTTCATCCTGTCATGGTCGACATCAATTTTCTAAAGCACAGGCAAGAGAACCCAGTGCTTGCACACATTGTCATACAGGCATTGAATCACCTGATAAAGCTATTTATGAAACTTCTAAGCATGGAATGTTATATGCTTCGCACAGAGACGAGATGAATTTAAAAAGTGATCAATGGGTGGTTGGTAAAGATTATTCAGCAGCACCGACTTGTGTAACTTGTCATATGGGAGCTGTTGGAAAAATGAAATCCAATCATGATGTAGGTATGCGTGATGCATGGAATCTGAATTCACCTGTTTCAGAGAAACAGTATTTAGTCATTTTTGAAGATGGTGATAAGAGAGAGTTATCAACGACAGAAGAGTTACCCCGTCGTGGTGAAACAATAAAAAAACTGGATGGTACAGAAGCAAAAGTGAAAGTGGTTGCATCTCCCAAACGTCGTCGTCAGGCAATGATGAAGAGTTGTCTTGAGTGTCATAGTAAAGGGTTTACAAAAAATTCCATGCAGCAATTTGATGACTTTGTTGAACTTTATAATGATAAATTTGGTAAGCCTGCTAAAGCCATTATGCAGGCCTTGTATGACAACAATTTATTAACACCATTAGCATTTGATGAGCCTATTGAACATACTTATTGGGGGCTTTGGCATAATGAGGGAACTCGTGCTCGTCATGGTGCAGCGATGGGTAGTGCTAATATGGCCTGGTGGGAAGGTATGCATGAAGTGGCCACTAATTTTTATGGTCATTTTTTACCTCAAGTGAAATCAATTGCAGGAAAAAAAGGGGATGAGTTGATTAAAGAACATCTCATGGAATCTGAGTATCATGAATGGCTAAATAAAACTCAAGAAGCGACTAATGTTTTGGGATTTGATAAAGGAAAGCCTCATGAAGATGAGTGATTTTTTACCTGAATTTATCACACGACACGTCTTATTTGCTTTGATCATTGGTGGTGTCAGTGGTATTGCCTTTATGATTTTTTTGATAGAATTTGATCATTATACCAGTACAGAAGAGTTCTGTACTTCATGTCATTCTATGGAATTAGCTGCTGAACCCTATAGAAATTCTACGCATTATAAGCCTGACTCTGGTGTTCGTGCTAGTTGTGGTGACTGCCATGTGTCAGAAGGTGTCTTTGCTGCCACATGGGATCATTTTATGGGTAGTAAAGATTTATATAAACAAATCTTTGGCCCTGATTATGATGATCCAGTGATTAATGCTCTACATTTGCCAGAAGCGGCTTTTGCTGCAAGAAAGTGGTTTAAGGATAGGGATTCAGCTACCTGTAAGCGTTGTCATGTTAAAGAAGCAATCTATGGGGAGCGCTTAGATACCTTGCAAATTCATTTAGAAGATGCCAAAGATAAAACTTGTATTGAATGTCATTACAATTTGGTTCATCGTACAATTCCAGACGAAAAAACGTTTAAACGTGATAAATGGAATGAGATGATTGAGCAAGAGTTTGGGTTGGAAAAAGGCACAGCAAATAAATTATTAAAAAATTGATCCTCACTGATATTTTGCCGGGGACTTTTACTCTATAACAGGATATAAATATGTTATTAGCTTTAGGTTGTAAAACAATGCGAGAAGGTGTCATTGCTACAATAATTTTTTTTATTGCAGGTGTACTAATGATTCTTGCAGGCGTTAAAATCGTACCTGAAATTTGGCACTTAAACCATATTGTTTTGTTATTAGGTTTTTTATTGTTACTATTGGCTCCGATAATTTTAGTGTCTACTTTTTTATTATCGGTTTTGCCCAATGCAAAAGAACGAATGGATAAGTGTGAGCATTAATTTTTATCCAGTTAAGTTAGAAGGCAAATAAAATATATGCTTGCTTTAGGCTGTAAAACAATTAAAGACGGTGTGATGACCGCTTTTATTTTTTTGATAACAGGCTTATCTCTTATATTGGTTGGTTACTGGATTGTTCCTGATATCTGGTATTTTTCACATATCATTATTTTATCAGGTACTCTTTTATTATTTTTAGTTCCAGTTATTCTAATTGCGACCTATATTAAAAATTCAAAAAAAAGCCCACATTAAGTCTTACTTAATGTGGGCTATCTTATTACAGAAATAAAATAAGTTTTTTTCTATATCTAGTGTTGGCACGCTTGTAAACGTTGGTTAATTCCTGGAATTAATACTGCAACCAATGTTGCTAATATTCCAACAAGACCGATAAATATTGCCATGACACCAGCATAAGCAAAAAAGACAGGTATCATATTTTCAAGTGTTAATAATTGTGCCGCTATTTCGAGTAGAGCACCAATTGTTAGAAATAATGCTGATAGCATTACTGATTTTTTTACTACGTCACATGCTGATTTAAACATAATTACTCCCATACTCAGTCGGATTTATTTGATTACATTGTTATTGGATTAAAAGGTAATACGTAAGTACTTTTTTATTCTATTTCTGTATATTATAAAATTCTAATATAGATGTCAAGTACAATTATAGTTTATATTAGGGTAATTACTTATAAGGTGATCTTAATCACAAAAAAAGCCCATCTCGGCTACCCGAGCTGGGCTTTTTAGTGCTTCGCATCTTTGTCAGTGAGGAATCACAGACAGGGGGAAGTTACTTCCCAGCGATGGCATTCAACTTTTCTGCCTGAATGACCTGACCA
>JAPHSW010000065.1 GCA_026196615.1 Gammaproteobacteria bacterium
CAAAAGTATCATATTTCTTAACCTGACCAGTCATCGCTTTATAATATTGAGTCACCTGAGCCTGATTCATTGCATCATTGACATAAGGTTTAATTAGCTGACTCAGTTGATCGGATGTATTTTTCTTAAAGTAATCGGTGGCTGCCGAATCAGAGCCTTGCAAAATTCCCTGAGCATCATCCAATGACATTTTTGAAATAGCATCAATAAAAACATCAGTTACCTGGGGCACGGCTTTTTCTGCTGCACGATTCATGCTGGTCACAAATTCATCAGCCATTTGCTCCTGACCAAACGAGCGCAAAGCCTTTTCAACTTGCTGCATACTTTCTGGCATAAGAATCTTAACTGATTGATCATTTAAAAAACCATTTTCTGTACCCAGCATATCAATGGCTTTTTTCACTCCAACATCCAGGGCTTCTTTCAAACCCTGACTAATTTCATCATTTGAAAGTGCTGATGATACATTTGAGGCCGTACTTTTCCCAGTCGTTGATTTTAGAACCGAGTCAGCTTCTTTCACCCAATCCTGCCAACCAGAAAAAGCTGAGCCATAAAAGCCAATAAAGCCTACGGATAATGTCATTAGTAATAATTGTTTTTTCACACTAATTCCTTTTCGATATTTAAAGATTTTCAGTATTTTTATCTTTAAAAATAAAGTTGATAATATGTCAACGATTATAGGCAAATTATTATTTGAATAGCAATAAGCTTTTATAGAATAGAATGAACACAGTCATAAATTAATGGTTGCTAGACACTTTAACCACGGAAGAAAGGTATTCAGAAAACTTATCTTCAGGTAAAGGTTTGGAATAATAATAACCCTGCACAAACTGACAGCCTTTGTCACGAAGAAAATCAACTTGTTCTTTGGTTTCAGCACCTTCTGCCAAAACATAAATCCCAAGGCTGCTGGAAAGGTTTATAATCGCAGTCGTTAACACAATGTCATTTTTATTGTCTGGAAGACCTGAAATAAACTCCCGATCAATTTTCAGCTTATCAATTGGAAATTTTTTCAAGTAGGCTAAAGAGGAATACCCTGTGCCAAAATCATCAATAGAAATTTTGATACCAATATTACTTAATTTTTCCAACATTATTATAGCCTTATCAGCATTTTCCATGACCGCACTTTCAGTGATTTCAAGCTCAATCCATTCTGATGATAAATTTTCTTCTTTAAGAACACCTTCAATCATAGCCACCAGGCCTTGATCTCTAAACTGAATTGCTGAAAGATTAATAGCAATAGGAACAGTATTTTTTCCTGCATCAAGACTTTGGCGTAAATACCGACAGGTTTCCTTAAAAATCCATCGACCAATCTCTAATATCATTCCATTTTGTTCGATAATGGGTATAAACTCTACTGGTGAAATTAAGCCTCTTTGAGGATCATTCCAACGAATAAGTGCCTCTGCACCAATCATTTGTTCAGTTAAAATATCAATCTGGGGTTGATAATGTATTTCGAATTCATTGTCGTTTATGGCACGTCGCAAACTGTTTTCTAAAAGGTGACGATTTTTATTTCGTTGATTAATATCTTCATTGAAAAACTGAAATTTATTAGGCCCTATTTGCTTTGCATGGTACATAGCAGCATCTGCATTGCAAATTAAATCTTCAACATCTTCACAGTCATCTGGATAAAAACTGATCCCGACACTGGCTCCAATCAGTGATGAATAAGAGGATATGCTTGGATATTCCAAATTAATATCATCAATCAGGCGTTGTGCCAAATTGTCAATATAATTCGTATCAACAATACGACCAATTCCAATTGCAAATTCATCACCGCCAATTCGCGCAATGGTGTCTTCTTCACGCAATAAAGACTTAAGGCGCTTACCAACAACCTGTAGTATTTCATCTCCCTTAGCATGACCAAAATTATCGTTCACTTTCTTGAAACCATCCAGGTCAATAAACAATAAGGCCATAGTATGTTGATAGCGATCAGCACAGGCAATCATCTGACTAAGACAATTATGTAGGTGATAACGATTAGGTAAGCGAGTTAAGACATCATGAGCAGCTAGATGCTCAAGTTTTAAATTGGCTTCTTTTAATTCTTGAGTGCTTTGTAATAACGCTTCATGTTCTTTTTGCAATCGTTCATTGGCATTTTTTTCTTTTTCATCAATAAAATGTTTAATTAATAAATAAATGCCTGATAAGCCTGCTGAAATATTTAATAGAAAAAAAAGTTCAGTGCCCAATTGTGGCATGGTATTGATCATTTTTTCCTGCAAATAAACATCAATCATAGTGGAAAAAATAACCAGAGCTAAAAAAGCATAAAACCAATAAAGAGCCTTTGTGGTGCGTTCAAATGTTAAGGCAGCAATGGGTGCAAAAAACGCCCATATCATAACAAAACTGCCCCGAGCAAAACCGCCCAGACTCCACATCAGAAAGAATGGAAGTAATAATACTAGAATCATCTGTGATTTTTGCAATGGCATTATGTTTTTAGTTTTTTGAAAATGCCATAAATTAAATAAAGAAATAATGCTATAGGAGAGAGGAATAGAAGCAGAGAGATACTGTTCTAAAAAAATATAAATAATGCCCCATAAAAAAGCAGCAGTTCCAATAATAAGAGGTACAAGAACAAGAGAGGATTTCTTAAGCCGTAATGCTTCGCTATCCTCAGATGAACATCCGATTTCAAGACAAGCATCGAAAAATTTTCGAATAGATATTTTCATCTGGTTTAAATAACCCACAAAGCATGCTTATGATTCTTTACTTTTATAATTTAAACTGTTCAACTAATGCCGTTAGTTTGGTTCCTTGTGATAAAGCATTTTCACAACTCTTAGCTGATTGATTCGTTTCCATTATTGTTTGTTTACTCACGTCTTTAATTGAAGAGATCGTCGTAAAAACATCATGAACAGCCACTGTTTGCTTACTGGCTGTTTCAGAAAAGTGATGAACCAATTGAGTAATTGAGTCAATCACACCAGATATTTCTGAGAGTATAATGGCTGCATTTTCAAAATTTTCTTCCGTACTAACGGATTGTTCTTTAGCAGTAGCCATTACATCTACAGCCTGCTTTGATCCAGCTTGCAGTTCGTTAATAATAGATTCAATTTGAAAGGTAGAGTCTTGCGTTCTTGTTGCCAAAGTTCTGACTTCATCAGCAACAACTGCAAAACCACGTCCTTGCTCTCCTGCTCGGGCCGCTTCTATCGCAGCATTAAGTGCAAGCAAATTAGTTTGTTCTGCAATGCCTCGAATCACATCAATAACCACACCAATTTCTGTGCTTTTTTCTTCTAAGGCCTTAATCACATGTGTCGTTTTCTCAACACTATTTGAAAGTGCTGTAATAGAGCCAATCGCATCTGTAGCAATAAGAGCGGCTTCAGTCGTCTGACGCTTCACATCATCTGATATCGTTCTGGCTTCATTCGCTGACTCTGAAATATCTTGCGCATCTTTTTCTAGTTCATTGATCGCTTTATCAGCAGTCTCTGTCTGTTCTTCCTGTATTGTCATTCCCTTTTGAGTTTGAGAAGAAATATGAGACATTTGTGAAATATCGGACTCTAAAATATTAGCAGAATCACTAATTTGACCGATCATTGATCTAAGATTTTCAGCCATCAGATTAAAGCTATTAATAATTTCTCCAATCAAATCATCACTTTTCATACCACATTTTAGTGACAAATCTCCCTGACTGATGGCCATTGATACTTCTGATATTCTTTGCAGTTTCCTCAGCAAAATAATTTTACATAGGTAATAATTGGCAACACCAATACTTAAACCAGCAACAATACACCCAAGGATAAACCAAATCTTCATCCCTTCTTTCCAATCAACAAAGAAGCCCGCATAAAATGGGAAAATCAGTCCCATTGTGATTCCAAAAGTCAAAAAAGCGGCTAATAGATTCCTAAGAATACTTTTTTTAAACTTCATTATTTCCTGCCTCCTAAAAAACTCACCCCACAACAATAAGTGATTGATTTTTTTTTAAAAAATAATAACAATCTTATTTTTCTATCAGATTGATTTTTTCATTATCGTTTTTATAATTTATATATTAAAGCAAAGTATTTGCCCAGTTAAGTAAACCCTTATCTTATTATTGTAGGACAAATCTTATTAAACTCAACTTTTGAGTCCATTTTATACTGTTTCGTTATTTTTACTGGAGAGAACACAGGGGAGAATGGTTGTTGGAAGGCTCACAACTCATTTCAAAAAGATAGAAAAAGAAGGTGTTGAAAAAAGACAACACCTTCTATCACCAATTACTTATATCACTATAAGCGGTGGATTGTCACCTGATTTTGTTTTGCATTACGACCTTTTTTAGTGAGGACTTCATACTGTAATTCTTGCTTATCACCTGCCAACAATTTTGCATGAATATCAATTGTCTGAAAATCATGTTTTTTTATTTCTAACTGACTTTTTACGGTAGCATCGCCAGAGATAACACGACGAATTTCCACTTTGATAGGCTTCTCAGTAAAGTTTTTCAAATGTTGACTATACGAGCGATGTTCATTCCAACCAGCAACCGTACTATTATGATCAACAATCATATGACCATCACCTATTCTACGATAGAGGTTGCCTTTTCTATAATGCATCCAGATATTATCACGCCAATTTTTTAAATTAACCAATTCAAAATAAATTTCAGGATTCACACCACTATTCAATTCAACCTTATCCCCAATGGAGGTATACTTCAATGCCAAACCAGCAATATATGTTAAGCTGCCCTTTTGGTTCTCTTGATATATTTGAATTTTTCCTTCAGGTAAAGGTGCTTCTCCTAAAGAGGAAGCTTTGTCATTTTTGAAACTCAAAATTCTGGCTAATATATCTCCATATTCTCTGGGACGATAGCGATAAACGGTATCAATTTTTATTGCTTGTGCAAAACCACTTCGCAGCCGTTTGGCCCATTGATGAGGAATCGTTTCAGTACCTTCAATCGTAAAAATATAATATTCACTCAAACTGTCTTTTTCAATTTCTTTTTCTTCAACAATACCGTCAGCCATTACAGCAGATGGCATGGCTGCCATCTCATATCGACCAGAAGCCTGCTTCATCATAGTCCTGGCTTTTTTGACTCGCTGTACTCTATTACGTTCATTCATTTTATCCTGTTTATATTTTGCTTGACCCACTAAGGTATTAATTTGCTCAACAAGATTAATTTTACCAATAACCAAACGCACCTGAGCATTTTCATAATTTTCACCAGAATGATTTGTCACAGTAACAAACGAATCCAAAGCCATTGAATTTCCGGCTTGATTCATAATACCGGAATAATCTGCCTTCCAACTAATGCCTGACGTAAAGTAGCTGATCTCAACTGTTGCTAAAACTTCAAGAGAACTGCTTATATTCCAGTACAACATTTGAGGCTTATCATGAGGAAAGGTCGTATTGCTTAAATGCATATCAACCGGGTGAGATAAAAATTCAACTTGCACTGATGTGGGATCAATTTGAGTATTAGCCCAACTAAACTGTAATTGGTTCTGCCCTTTTTTTATGCTGACCTGCCGTGTTTCTCGAACCAGAGTTAAATCTTCAGAATTATAAATCGTGAGCTGCACACTGTCTCTTGAAGGTAATGTTGAAAGATCGATATTCTTAGCAGCCACCAATGTTGATAATAGCAGTGTTGATGCAAACAGTATCGATGAAAATAACATCAAGAATACAAAGGCGTGTCTTATCGTCTTCAAATAAAATTTGTTTTTTATAATAGTCATTGAAATCACCACTCATTTTTGAAATTAATATTCAATTTTTTTTCTAGCTTAATCACTTTTTCCTGTGCATTTCGTGCAGGCAGAGTCACCTGATAAGCAATTTTTTGACTGGAAGCCTGTTTTTTAAGTGGTTTTCCTGTAAAGCTTGTCTCTTTTCCCACCTCCCATTCAATGGCATTATCCACACTATTTCCATATGAAGCTCTATGCCTGGAAGGAAAGACCTGGTTACGTAAAAAAGGTATTGATTCTTCAATAATCAAATTCACTGATTGGTCTTTAAAATTTTCAATTTCATACTTAACAACTGCATCAATATTATAAAGATTGCCATTAATACGATGTCTTTTTTTGCGTTCAATAACACGTTTAACAACAATATCTTGAGCCTGTCCTATAAACAGCTTGCTTTCATCATCCTTGGCAGTATATTTGCCCCAATCTTCCCCTACAAAAACAGAAGTGCCTTTTTTATCTTTCTGATAAATTCGAACCTTTCCAGCTTCAAGTGGCTGTTTTCCCAAGTTGTGCTGTGTATCATTGTGTAATTGATAATGCATTAAAACATTTAATTTATCTTGTGCCCTATCTCGATAACCTAACTCAGAAGCATTAACGGTATAAGTCTTATCAATGGCGACTGCATCATATTTATGGTTTAAAAACTCTTGTGTCTCATTTAAGCCCATAGGTAAGACCATTGTTTTATCCGAGCCAGTATTCATATTGGCATCAAGATATGACTCCCCTGATTGATTATTGACTTTGATGTATTGCATCATCTGCATTTTAGTTTCATCTGAATTTGCACGAGCAATATAATGGTAACTACGATCTAAACCTGTAATAGCATAGGTAATACGAACCCGAGCACTGCCATTCTGACTGGCAGATACCTTCCAGGTGAGAGCGGATTCATTGGGTGGATAACTGACCGACAAAACATTCACTTTAAGTGAAGATTCTTCAGGTGTTTTTGTAGTCGTTTCATCAATGACTCTAAACACAATGGTTTCTGGCTTGATAGAGGTATTATGCCAGGAAAAGTCAATGTCATTCTGACCTTTTCTTAATGGAACAATGCGTTCTTCTTCAATAATTGTGGTATTTTCATTTTCAAGTTGAATTTCAACATGCTCTCTGACTGGCAATGTAATCAGTTTGATACGAGCATAAGCATTACTGATAGAAAAAGAGCATAAACTCCATGCAATTACCCCATATAGGGCTTTATATTTCATAATCTTTCCTTTTATTTAACTCTTATTATTAAAGCTTTATTATTTAAACAGGACTTCTCAAAATAAATAATGTACAGGTATAGACGATGAAATAAAAAAAAGGGGTTAAAAAAGAAAAATATTTTTCTTGAGTCCAGAGTAGAGTACTGAACTCAGAAAGAATAAAAAAGAGGTGAAAGTCGTCAGAAGCATTTAGAGCTTAATTCAGTTTAATAATCAAAGTTGCCCTGAGACACTTCTTTAATCAATTTCAAATCCACAAGACAGTTTGTGCACTTTTCCTTCACTTGAGTTAAGTTTTCATCAAGCCAAATACAGTTTTCATCTTCCTGTAAAACATCAGGGCCTAATATTTTTACTTCCATACGACAAGCACTGGTTTTATCTAAGAACTCATCTGCCGAACAATGTGTATATGTCATCAATAAAAGCAGAAAGATTAAACTCAACATTTTCATAACAATAACACCATAATTAGTAGGGATATTGGATATTATCTTACTATTCAAATGCTTTCAACAAAATTAATATTCATCACCTGCAATATAGTGCTCTAACTGCTCAATAATAAATTTTTGTTCTGCAATGATATCTTTAATCAAATCACCGATAGAAACCATACCAACAAGCTCATCACCTTTTAAAACGGGTAAATGCCGAATCCGGCGCTCTGACATAACAACCATACAATCTTCAACCGATTGACTGGGGAAAGTATAGTAGACCTGAGAACTCATAATTTCTCTTACTTTTGTTTCTTTTGATGAACGACCTTTTAAAATCACCTGCCGAGCATAATCCCTTTCAGAAATCATCCCCACTAAAGCACCCTCTTTTACCACAGCCAGAGCACCTACACCTTTTTCATCCATTAATCGAATGGCATCAAATACCGAATCATCTAGTGCAACACTCCAGATACCATGCCCCTTCTTATCTAACAATTCACCTACTGTTATCATAATTCCCCCTACTATATTCACTTGATTTGATTATAATTTAATTTATAGACTAAAATATTAGCATTATCTATATAAAGCCAATAATTCAACTTTAAACAGGTTATCAAACGGACATGAGTAAACTACAAAGAAAGATGGCAGATTTCGGCTTTGAATCCAATGATGATTATGAATATCATCTGCGATGTTTAATGAATAGTCCTTTTAATGGAATAAAAACGGTTAATGTTGAAGGACATAAAGGGCGTCGTAAAACGGCTTTTGCTAATGCTCTGGGATTGGCACTAGAATACCCCAACCTTTTTTATTATGATTTTACTCAAAAAGCTGAAGCTGAAGGTAAAGTCATTATTCCTCCCAGTGAAGATGAAGATGGAGTTTCAGAAGCACCCGTCACTGATTTTGATCATATTATGAGTGAAGCCTGTGCTTTCAGTGAAGGTGAACAAACAATTCTTATTTTAGATCAGTTGCACATTGCTGATTTTAAAGATCACATTCGAATCTATCATTTTATAAAAACAGGAGAATGGTCCTATAGTAATAACTCACTTAAGGCCAGTAAAAAAAATCTGTTAATCCTGCTGATCAGTGATGAGCCTTTGTATCATAGTCTGCAAAAATGCAGCTTCAGAGTTTGGGTCAATGCTGTCTCATCTGCACAAAAAGACTATGCTCCTGCTGATTTTAAATTAACTGATGATATCTTACCCATAATGGAATCATTAACCACTGTTTTCAACAAGCTGGAAATGTCCCCCACTCACAGTGAATATAAAAATATTCTCAATGATATTCATCTCAATGTAAATACAGAACAGCAATTAACCCATTCACTCTACGGTTGGATGGAAGGCATTAATCGTGAATTATTATATTCATCAGAAATGAAAACACTTCTATCTCAAGTAATCGATAAAATTCAACAATATCATGGCATGGATGAAGTTATTATTGAGTCATAATATAAAAAATCAATTTTATTTATAAACTATCAATATGTCTCTCTAAACTGCCTGCACGGCAGTGAACCGGTTGCCCACATTGGCACGTTTTATTGTGGGTTTCTAAGCTGCCTGCACGGCAGTGAACTATTACTCTGTGGTGCTTGTTGTTGCATTTGTTTTCTAAGCTGCCTGCACGGCAGTGAACACAGTGGGTGAGGTTAATTCGATGATTGACCATTTCTAAGCTGCCTGCACGGCAGTG
>JAPHSW010000155.1 GCA_026196615.1 Gammaproteobacteria bacterium
CCCATAACCCATAAGACAGGTTAATCTTTGATTTCTGCAACAGATTTAATCTTTCCAGAAACATTGATGGCCGCAGAACATATTGATGAGGCAATTTCTTCTGCAGCACTTTGAGTTTTCACAGCACGTGCAATCGTCAATCCTCCTATTAAAACTCCAAGCATTGCCCATGCCCTTGAAAGACGCTCCTCTATTGATTCTCCTTCAAGTCCTTCAGATACTAATTCTGCAATTTTTTTCATTTTCTTTTCATAAACTAAGTGGACTTCTGAATCAGCTCGAACCACCTCTGGCGAGAGAGTCGCCATAGCACATCCACAAGCCAGATCATCTCGATGTGCCTGCCCCAGATAATATTCCGCAAAGGCACGAACCCATTGTGAGCCAGCCTCTTGCTGAATTTTTGGAATAGCTTCAATCACCTCATCAAGACCAACATCCAATACCGCATTGAATGCCTTATTTTTTGAACCAAAATGAGCATAAAAAGCACCCGAGGTCACACCTGCTGCTTTAGCAATGCCATCAACGCCAATACCGGTATATCCATTACTTCGAAAGCTTTGACTGGCTGCATCCAACATCATTTGGCGCGTTTTTTGTTTTTTTGGTGTCATTTTTCCCATCAACATTTCCATTTTTATAGTGATCGTTATATTTTTATTGACAACACAGAGTTCTCTATGTTTATATAAATATAACGGTCGTTATATTTTATTTGTAATACCTGTTATATCGTATCTGCAAATAAACTGCAACACCATAATTAAGCACTCATTACTAATCAATATAGGAATATTATCATGCCATTAATTCAAGTGTTTGCTCCACAAGATACATTAAGTAAAAAAGAACAAAAGACACTCATGTCTCGATTGTCAAATGCGGTACTACAAGCAGAAGGTGCACCATTAGATAGTATTGGAGCACAGTCTCTTGTTTGGGCATATTATGTCGAACAAGCACATGACAGCATTTACATCGGAGGCAAAAACTTAGAACCTTCCCCACTTCGAATTGCTATTACAACTCCAGAAGGTGCGCTGACTGAGAGAACTAGAAACTCACTTATTGCTGAAATTGGAACCATTGTTGATGACAGTATTGGTCTGTTTGAAGGACGACTCAATCATTGGACCATGCTCAATGAAATTGATGATGGATGTTGGGGTGGAGCTGGTCAGGTCTTTCACCTATCAGATATCCAAACAGCTATGAACATTCAGGCAGCCTGAAATTAATGCCACTAAATTTAACTTTAATCTCAACTTTATAAAAATGGAAAGCACATGTTTAAAACAATATCAAAACAATTAATCATCTCTACCATTCTTATGGGAGTCATCTTATCAAATACTCAGGCCGCAGAATCAAATTGCATGCCTATTGGTGGGACAGGCATGCCTAATTTTGTTCCACAAAAAGATGGCACCATTACGATTGTCGCTCCTTTATCAGGTAGTGTTGCGACAGCATCCGGAAAAATTACAGCACAAAGAAAGACTGCCACTGGATTAGAAATGGATATGGAACATTATTTCATGACAGAAAAAGGAGGTTTCATGCAGACTAAAGATCTGGGTATCTTAACAAAAGTAACGGGTAAAAAAGATCGATACATGATCGAAATTACCTATGATGTTCAGGAAAATTCAACTTCAGGTGTCTTAAAAGGCTATAAGGGTCGTTTCAATAGTTATGGCTTAGTGGATTTACAAAATCTTCAGGGACTGATTCGCTATAACGGTAAAATTTGTTTATAAAAAAACACTGACAATGCCAGCGGACTGTCTCATCAAATTGTCCGCTGGCTTTAATAAATAACGGAAGACAAATCTATTATGAATATTAAAAATAATCTACCAATTTTGCCATCACGTATTCTCTACACAATGATACGCGTAGGGGATCTTGAACGTGCAGTCACTTTTTATCAAGATGTTTTAGGAATGCATGAAGTCAGGCGTGAAACCTTTACTCAGGGACGTTTTACTCTTGTATTCCTGGCTTACAAAACTGAAGACTGCGCAGCAAATACAAGCAACTCAATGATTGAGTTGACTTATAATTGGGATCAAGATGAATATGATCATGGAAATGGCTATGGACATATTGCACTTGAAGTCGCAGATATTTATTCAGCCTGTGAGCATTTTAAATCATTGGGTGTAAAAATAATTATACAGCCAGGCCCAATGACTTATGCTGTCGATGAAACAGGTCATAAAGAAATCATTGCCTTCATCGAAGATCCCGATGGTTATAAAATCGAGCTCATTCAACAATAGTAAACTTCATTGTTAAATTCGGGATATTCAGATCTGAACAATTCCTAATGTTGTCAGTATTCCAAGAAAAATTAACATAAAACCAGATAGACGTTCTAGTGTTTTACCCCACTGATTCAGATGTTCCTTAATCTGCTGACTGAAATAAGCAATGGCAAAGCCAAAAAATAACGTGGGTATCACCACTGCGCCCAATCCAAAAGCAATACCCAATCGTGCACCATCAATAGGAGTCGCCATTGATGCTGCAACGGTGAGAATGGTCACTAGAGGAATACAGGGGTTAAGTGCCATACCCGTCCCCATTGAAAAGAGACTAAATGTTAAATACATAGTCGATTTTTTTTCTTCAGGCTTTTCCATTTTATTAAATATAATCGGCTGTGCCTCTTTTTCATTGGGGCTATGATGAGAAGCACAATTTTTTTTGTTTGAATAAGCTCCAAAAAGCAAATACAAACCAACAAGGATAGTTGCAACACCAAGAACCTGACCTGCAATACCATCTTCAATCCATTTTGTTGCCGCTAATCCAAAAGCACCTGCAATAGTGCCTAAAATAGTATATCCCGTTAATCGACCCATTGAAAAAGGAATAATTGTACGCCATGACGTACGCATATTATTATTTTCCTGACCTAGAAACACAGGCCCAAGATAGGGTAAACAAGTAATATTACAGGGACCAGCACCAAAGGCTAATCCCATAAATAATGCTGCTGAAAATCCTATTGTAAGACTATCCATTATTTTTTCTTACTTCCAAACGTCTTACTACCAAACAAAGTAATTTTCTCCCATTGAGTTTGAGCTTTTTTACGCTTCTTGAAATAAGCAGGATCAGCTGAAAGAATTGGGAAAAATGCATACTTCATTTTCAGCACATCTTTATCAGGACAAAATTCCACACATCGACCACAAAGTGTACAGTCAGGGTAAATGACATCTTTATTTTCCATATCCGTATGAATTTCATGAATATCCATGGGACAGGCTTTTGCACATAAACCACATTTTACACAACGTGGCTTAGCATCTTTAACCAGTCTAACAAGACCAATTTTTTTAAATAAAGTATTCAATGCCAACATGGGACAAATGCGACAAAAAGGCTGACGCACCATCAAGCCTATTGACATCATCAAACCAAAGAGAAAAGTTGCCAGCACTGACAGCATAAAATAACCCATTGTACTGGTATCTACTACCAGCTCCTTTGGATCTCCAGTTGCCAGAGTGGTTAATATGCGGCTAGGGCATATACGGCAAAAAGGATCGCCTAATTCATGCCCCACAGCACCAAAACCAGCAAGCAATGGAAAAACAAATAATAGAAAGATCATCATCAACCATTTGACTGGACGTGTTTTGGCTGTGGTCTCTTTGCTTAAGGATTCTGTTTGCTGCAAGCCCAGTTTTTGTCCAATAAGACTTAAGACTTCCTGAAAAAATCCCAGAGGACAAATCCACCCACAAAATGCTTTACTCAATATAATTAAAAGAACAACAAAGGTACCAAGCGTAATTAAGGTGGGTAAAAATGCTTCCATTATTGAGCCACCCGATGAGAGAACTGGAGCCGCTCGATGATCCATTTGGTGTTGAAATGAAACCAGTGAACAATGATCAGCCGTCTGCAAATCATAGGCACAAGCCAATGCTGGTAAGCTGCTACTAAATTTATCTGCCAGATAATAACCACCCAGTCCAATACCATAGACCATAACAACAAAGGCAATAACCTGAACCAGTCTTCTCGTAATTGTTAAGCTCATGATGCTCTCCTTGAATTTTTATTATTTTTCTTTTCTTCATTCATTTTATTATTATGTCTTCTCATAATAACTATGCCTGAAAGAAATCCAACTGAGAGAGATAAAATACCACCCAGGTTTGAGTTCCAATGAGATGGATTCACAGAATAGGGTGCTGAAAAATTTGTTTTATAGGTTATACCATCTGATATATGCACCGTGCGTAATATAAATTCAGCGGGCTTATTGGCTCGTCTACCAGGTTTAATATCCTGAAAGTCTTCTGGTAAGGTAAAATTGACCTTACCATCACCGTCAGTTTTTGCATCCATCTTTGAACCATTACTGGTTTGCAAAATCACCCAGGTATCTTTCAATGGTTTTTCTTCAAAGAGAACTTTATAGTCGTGTTTATTACTACTATAAAAACGCCAGTGTTCACGAATCATTGGCTCAGGCACAATTTCCAATGGTAATTTACTATCTGAAACTAATTTATCAGGACTATGACCCGATGGTTTACCACGCATATAAGGGTATCTTAGGGCTGACTCGTGAGTCGACTCTGTTTTACGCTCAGCAACCAGTGCATGATAATTATCCATTCCGGTTTTGGGCAGGATATATTTATTGCCTTTTTCTTCAGCGGTCAGTGGAATCACTTCTAGTCCGGGCGTGATATACCTGGCGGTTGAATTTTGATTATCTTCAAGATAAAACGCTTTTTCTTTTGATCGATTTTGTTGATGACCGGCATGTCCTTCATGCCCAGTATTTGATGATTTTATTTTTGATTCTGCTTCTTTTACAGGCTTTGGATTCCAAAGTAATTCTGCATAGGTCAGATGATTGATACCGAATGTTCCTAAAAAGAACAGTACAGCAGTTTTTGCTTTAATTCGCATATGATGTGCCTCATCTCTACCAATCAATTTAATATTAATTGATAGAGTTAACAAAGGTTAATTAAAATCTAACAGTTAATCCTGTTGAGAAAACAATGCCAGGATTGGCAACCAAAGAAAGATCTTCACCATCATAAACACCATATCCAGGTTCAGAGGAGTCATCCTGACTGTCTTGATAACCTCGTGCCGTATTATAGTAATCACGATCAAAGATATTGTCGATTCTTGCAAAGAATGACCAGTCAGCATTACCTATGCGTCGATTATAATCAGCCCAAACATTGAACACTGCACGTCCACCAATTTCTTCCTGATTAATTTCATCAGCATAATAACTGGATTGAGCCTGCATTTCTGTTGAAATTGTCCAGTGTGGTGCAGGACGTATACGAAGAATTGCATTTATAGTATGTTCTGGTGTACGAGGTACATAATTACCTCCATTATCATAATGAGTTAAACAACCGACACCACCAACATATGTTCCTGGAGCACAGGTAAAAGGATTTCCACCTGTTTTCAGATAAAAATTATCATAGCTCTCATACTTCGCATCCAGATAAGTATAAGCAATATCCCATGAGATTTTTTTACTATAGTCACTATTAATTGCGAGTTCTAAACCTCGGTTTCTAACATCACCAACATTATCATACACATTGTCCCTATTAATATTTGTCGTATATTGGCCAGCAGTTCCTTGTATATAATCATCTCTATCAATTTGGAAGATTGACACATCAATATCATGCAAATTATCAAACAAGCTAGTGTTCATTCTAAACCCCAACTCAAGATTTATTGATTCTTCTGGGTCCAGATCAGGATTAGCATCAATTCTTCGATCAGGACGATTACTACCAGTAAAAAGCTGGGCAACCGTTGGAGTTCTGAAACCAGTCGAGGCACTGGCATAAACATCCAGATTTTCTCTAATGGCATAGTTACCACCCAAACGATAGGAATTCACATTAAAATCTTCATCTCCATTCCCTGATGAATCAAGATTATCGGTATAGTCCAGTTCAATATAATCATTTCGAGCATTAAAACTAAGAATAAGCTTATCAGTCGCTTTATATTTCAACTCCCCATAAAAAGCCCTTACATCTTCATCTGTTTCATTATCTTCCCAAACATAGCCCACTGGAGGCTGTGTTGGAGGACCCATTCCATAAATTCTTACATCATCATTATTTTGGATGATAACCTTATTGTCATAACTATTATCTCTGAGATCCATTCCAGCCATCCAGGCTATGGTTGTACCATCCATACGAAACTCAGATTTAATACCTCGTTGCACCTGATCATAATCATTGTCATAAGAGTAACGAGTTGGATCATCATTAATTGGATCAGAGTCAAATTTCGTTTCATCACTGAATTGATAAGTATTTAGCATTAAATTACTTGAACCAAAATCTTTTGAATAAGTCGCAAAGACTTTGACTAAATCCACTTCATAGTTATTAGCATAATCATTATATGTACTTGTATCCTTACTCTTTGGATCTTCTTTTGCCGCTGTTTTACCAGTCACCGTACCATGACTACCCTTTTCACGATCTGAAACTTCCATACCAAAAGTGATATCACTGGTGTCATCAAAATAATATTGTAATTTACCATTGACGTAATCAGCCTTGGAATCAGAATCATCATAATAACCATCGGTTTCACGACGTGAAATCTGAATATGACCATTAGCCTGTTCATTTTCAAAACCTGCTCTTGCCAGACCTTTATACGTGTTAAATGAGCCCGTTTCTAAATCAACTCTATATCCTGCGTTATCTGCACCACGTTTAGTGGTAATAACCACCGCACCACCTAAAGCATCATCACCAAATAAATAAGATGCACCCCCTTTGATAACTTTAATTGATTCAATATTATCCAAATCAATATTCACTTTACCCGTTCTTTCAAAAACAGGCACGCCATCAATAACGACCGCAACACCTGGTCGCTCTCCCATAAATACCTGATTTTCTACACCACGAATATGGATTTTCAGAGAGTCGCCATTAGTGTATTCAGTAGTAATACCTGGAATACGTCTGAGCATTTCCTGGATATTTTTAGGGCGATCTTTATCAATTTCAGCACCAGATATAAATCCAATACTGGATGGTTCATCTCGTTTATTTTCAAAACGATCATCAATTGTTGTGGATTGTACACTGATTGTGCCTAAATCTTCTGCCAAAAGATAAGAGGGGATAAGGCTTGAGGTTGTTACTATTAACGCAGGAAATAATTTTTTATTAAAATATAAATACGACATAATTACTCACTTAATAATCACTTTTTTAATTGCCAAAAGCTGGCACAAGTCATTTATTTTGCAAGCCATATGCCAATTAATAACTAATTGATAATATTGTAATTGTTTTATATTTATATTCTTTTAGTGTGTCAAATACCCTATTATATGTGTGGGATAACCTATTTTATAGATTCATCTGTAGGAGGGGAAATTCTAGTCATCTTAACGTTATAAATATTATTTTCTTGCTCACGCTAGTATTCAGGTTGATTAAATACATGGAGAAAATTGAATTATTTTTTCATTGATTACTAACGTGATATGCTACTTTAAAAAGCATCTAAACTAAGAATAGTAGGGTATTCTCTTGTAATATTTTAGAAGACTACTTTAGTCAGATTTACAGATTAATATTCAATTGGCCAAAGTTAATCATTGGTGAAGAACAGTAGATATTACACGTTATTCAGTCAGTATCACGCAGTTTTTCCCTGATGATTTTGCCTGATATAACGCTTTATCTGCTTCATTGATTAAAGAATCAATGTTATGAGTATCACTGGGAATCATACTGACCACACCAATACTGATAGTAACAATTTTATAATGACTATTACCAGTATGCTCTATTTTTTTCTTTTCAATATTGGTACGTATTTTTTCAGCTAACTCCATGGCTTCTGAGCTATTGGTTTCAGGCAAAATAACAATAAATTCTTCACCACCATATCTTGCAACTAAATCCGTTTTTCTGGTAAAAGTATCCTTAAATGACTGTGCTACTTGTTTAAGACAATTATCACCCTCAAGATGACCATAAGTATCATTATAGGCTTTAAAGTTATCAATATCAGTCATCAATATCGTGAGTATTTGTTTTTCTCTGGTGCAGCGGTTAAATTCATACTCTGCTATCTCACTAAAATAATGTCGATTAGCAAGTTGAGTCAAAGCATCCGTTTTAGCTTGTATCTCCAGTTTCTGATTCGCTTCTGTTAACTGTGTATAAGCTTTATCCAATTCTTTTGTGCGTTCTTCAACTTTTTCCTCAAGTTGACCGTATATATTTGAGTTTTCAATCGAAATCGCAGCTTGTGCCATTAATAATTGCAATAACTCAAGACGATCTTCAGTAAAAGCACCTTCTGTTAAATTATTCTCTAAATAAACAATACCACTTAAATTTCCTTGATTTAATATAGGTACACAAAGTACAGAAACAGGTAACTGTTTAAGAATATAAGGATCATGTGAAAAATTTTCTGACTTCGCTGCATTATCTAAAACCAGAAAATCACCACTATTCTTAACAAAATTAACCACTCCTATCGACAATAAATGCTTTGCATCATTAATAGGCAGTGATTGCAAACTACTCACTTGTTGTTTTTCATCCGCTATATCCCCCTGAGCCTCGACAAATAGTTGCTCTTGTCTGTTCAGGATTAAAAAGCCTCTTTGCGCCCCCACATTCTCTATTACATTAACTAACAATGTCTTGATTAAGTCTTCAAGTACAATAAGCCCTGAGATGGCTTGTGAACTATTAAACAATGTTTGTAAATCCAGTTCAGAAGAATTATCACTTGAAGAAGTAGTCGCTTCATAAGTTGGCTTACCCATTTCAAGCTGTTTAGGATGATTAAAATATTGTTCTAAATAGGGGTGTAAAGCCTGAAGCTGTTTAATTTTTGCATCTGCTCCCCAATGCTGGTAACAATAAAATGATTTACGTAACAATAAATGAGAAAAACGAGTCTGGTTTTTATTTTTATAATACGTTGCAGCCAATTCATAACACAAGGCCTCATCATGTTTAAAGTGACAGGCATTAGCCTGATCAATCGCCAACTCATAATAGTGAGCAGCTTGATCATTCTGATGGTGAACACGAAAACATTCTGCTTTGACCAGATAAAAACGATGCAAGTGATTTTTAGGTGAATAGTGAGACCATTTTTCCAGACTCTTTAAATTCTTTCTAACTTGCCACAAGCACTTTTGTTTCTCAAAAAATGGCCGATTAGCCAAATCTTGAAGCAAAGCCAGTGACTCATAAAAATGAAACAAGACAAAGGCATACATTCCTGCACCACCTTTAATATATTTTCGTGCAGAACGTGAAAACTTTAAGGCACATGGAATGTCTTTAAAATAAATGCTAAGCATAAGTTTGGATGTATACAGCAAAAACAGTGTACTCGCATCATTTACTACTAAATGTTTATCAATATTTATTTCTTCACTATAGGCATCACCATTTAATTCATAAGCAGGAGTATCTCCTTCTAGTTTGAAGTTTAAAGCCATTTGCCAACAAATATCATGCCAGTAGAGAGATGAACCTACTTTGAAACTTTCAAGATCCTGATGTGCAGACTGCATCTGCTGAAGTAGTTCTGATAATTCCATACTTGAATGAAACTTAGCCTGGATAGAATTATTTAAAGCATAGGATGCATATTCATGATCACCCTTTTCCATAGACAGGTTATAGGCTCTGGATAAAATCTCAATTGAATCTTGTATTGGTTGTTTAAATTGCTGAGTAATCCAACCTTTGAAGAAAACAGGCTGTTGCATATTCAAATTAAACTTTCTTGCTATCGTTTCACCAAATGCACCAAACTTATAACCTCTATCAATATCACCGAGTATAGCCCCTAGTGTAATTCCCCACCATGAAAATGCGTATCCTGTATTGGGTGAATAGCCATCACGTATTGATTCTCGCACCATTTGGAAAACGATCAGTGCAACCAATTCCTGAGATGTCCAATAGGCTGGTGGAATAGTTAAACCTAAGAGTCGCATAATTTTTAATCTGACTGGATCTCGCATTTCTGGAAGTGCAAGTAAATCATCAAAAGTTTTTCCAGAAAGTACATACTTGGTTTTTAATAAATTAAAAATAACCTGTAATGTGCTGGGCTTTTGAGGAATTTTAATTCCTAACAGCTTTAGTGTATTGAGTGCCGTTGCAACCGCATCGTTCAAACGGTTCTGAGAAATATAGGCTTGTAAGCGAATTTCTAAACCATCAGCATGAGCTAATATAGAAGAGTTATTCTCTAAATAACACTCCAGCCAGGTTTCCATTGCTTCATATTGTTTGACCAAAAAAGCGGTTTCACAAGCCAGTAAAAATAACTCAGAACTTGCTTCAGTCTGTACAGTCCATGCATTTTTTGAAAGATGACGAATGGCTTTAGTAAAATAGTTAAAAGCGGGTAAGTATGCACTGCCTGCTTTGGCTTTTTTAGCTGCTAAAGTATTATATTTAACTAATAAATCTTGTTGTTGATTTTCGACCAGAACATCTTCAGCTTGATTAATATGATTGATGATTGCAAATATATGCTTATTTTTCTCATCATCATTAAACTTATCTAAAAGTATTACAGCAATCTGATAGTGCGTTTGTGCTCTTTTTTCTCTGTCAATGAGTCCATAGGCTGCTTGCTGCACGCGATCATGAATAAATTGATATAAGATTTCATGATTTTTTCCATGGTCATTTCCATGTTTGTTGTCATGCTCATTAATATGGTGATGATATTTACTGAGTGGTTTTATGATACCTTCTTTAAGAGCTGGCTCCAAAGCAAGAATCAAGTCACTATACGCCTGCTGTGAAATAATTGATAATGTTGTGACATCAAAGGTATTTCCAATACAAGCGGCTAAGCGAAGAGAATCCTGGGTGGCCTCTGAAAAAAGCTGTATTGCATCACTCATTAACTCAACAACATTATCAGTGATATGACTCTCAAGGATTTTATCGATATCCCAATCCCAGCAAAGTTTTTCCTTATTAAGATATAAGAGTGATTGCTGAAAAAGTTTTTTCAAAAACTGTCTAAGAAAAAATGCATTACCCAAGGTTTTTTCATAAATGAGTTGTATCAGTTGATCACTATTTGGAGGGTAATGCAATGTATCATTTATCAGTTGACTGACATCAGATAGTTCTAAATTATTAATATGAATCTGGTTGACTTTGGCTGATGATTGGTTGATATCATCCAGAGCAAGAGAATATAAATGGGTATTTTTAAGTTCATTATCACGCCATGCGACAATCATTAATAAATGCTTAGTTTCTCTTCCATTAACCAGATATTTTAATAAATTTATAGAAGCGGCATCAGCCCATTGCCAATCATCAATAAAGATAACTAAAGGCTGTTCTGCTGTGGAAATAGCATGGATTAATTCTCCAAAAGCATACTGAAAACGGTTTAAAGCTTGCTCACCAGACAAAGATGGTACAGCTTCTTGCGGGCCAATAATTAACTCAATATCTGGAACCAGATCAATAATAACCTGGCCAATATTACCCAAAGCATCTAAGAGATGAACTTGCCACTGTTCAATAATAGACCGGTCTTCTTTAAGCAATAATTGAACAAAGGCATCAAGAATATAACGCCATGCATAATAGGGTACATCTCTCTGGTATTGATCAAACTTGGCTGAGATATAATTGCCTCGTTTCTCAGTAATTCGTTGATGCAATTCATTAACTAAAGCCGTTTTTCCAGTGCCTGAAAAACCACTGAGCATACATAGCTCTTGTTCTCCTTCACTAATCCGTTCAAAAGCCTCCAACAGAATATTAATTTCCTGTTCTCGACCATAAATTTTTTGAGAGACTTGCAGAACTGGTGATAAATCTTTGTTCCCTGGAATAAAATTTTCAATGGGCTCAGAATTTTGTATTTTTTGGAGACAAAATTGTAAATCAGTTTTTAAGCCTGTTGCTGTTTGATACCGATCATCTGCCATTTTATTCATTAATTTCATAATGATTTGAGAAATAGCTTCCGGTATTTTTTTATTTTTTAGATGGGGTGCAACGGCCAAACGAGCAATGTGAGCATGTACCATTTCAATACTATGATTAGCACTAAAAGGTAATACTCCCGTAAAGAGCTGGTAAAGTGTAATTCCTAATGAATATAAATCACTACGATAATCAAGCAAACGATTTATCCGACCGGTCTGCTCTGGTGACAGATACGCCATACTTCCTTCTAATTGATTGGCGTTTTGAAAATCATGATGTTCCTGTGACAGTAAAGAGGCAATACCAAAATCAATTAAGGTAATTTTTTTATCTTTCTCTGACCATAAGATATTACCAGGGTTAATATCTTTATGAACAATACCTCGTTGATGAAGATTAGCGATAACATCTGCTAATTGAATTGCAATATCAATAGCTTGCTCTATGCCAATGGTTTCTTTTTTTAAAAACTGGCTTAATGTTTCATCACCAGTGTCTTCTTCCACCAAAAAAATCGTATTATTAAGATTGGTCAGAGTATATACATTAATAACTGAATCAAGATCTTGCAGAGATTTAAGGATATCGTATTCACTATAATAACGTGATAATACGGCTACTGAAGGGTTATCATCTCTGGGGGTTTTAACAATGACAGCTTTACTATCTGATTTTCGTATAGCACGAAAAACAATATTTTTATTACCCTCGTAAAGACGGGTCTTGATGTCAAAGTCAGAATTAGAAATCATTGTTTTATATCAAAAATGAAAAACTTGGATAAAAAACAAATCAATGCTTTTTTGTTTAAATATCAGCAAATGCCTTCTCCATTGATTCAGCAATTTGTAGAGTTTCATCATCAGAACGCAAAGATGGAAAGTAAGATAAGCATAATTCTTCATCAGGTGATAAATTAATCACCAGTACAGGACGATTGACCAATAATGCTCCTAAAGTATCTTTAGGTTCAATATTGACACCGCTAATATGTTTTATTGACTGGCAACCACTTAAATAGTCTGGATTATTTAGAAAAGTATAATTATTCCAATTTGTAACAATGAAAGACATTTCCTCATCAACAGAGCCCACTTCAGATGCTTTTACAGCGTCTTCCACCAAACTAAATATACTCAAATTAAGTTGGGTTGATTTAAATTCTTTGATACGTTCATTAATACTATAAGCAATATCTTCAACACTTAAGTGGCCATCGACACTCACAGGAATAAAAGAAATATAATTACCAAAATATTTATCACGCAAATCTTTAGGCAAAATATTTGAAACCATCTTAAAACTAATAATGTGCTCTTTAGGCTTATTCTTTAAGCTGACGTTTAGCTTATAAATTCCCTTAGCTAGTAGTGCACAAACAATACTGTTCTTAGTAATCTCTGGATAAACTTTCCGACACTTTTCTAATGCTAACTGAATATCAAAATATTGGATTATGGGTTTTCTAATCCGTTTTTTATACTCCTCCAGATGATGAGCAATAGTATCTGGCGGAAGTCGGTATTCACCAACATCTGCGACAGGGTATTGCATCAAATTATCTACATTATCCTGATGATTAAAATGCTCCTGCTTTAATAACTCAATCATATCTTCACTATCAAGTGTGATGAGATCTTTAATACCTTCTAGAATTTTTTGAGCAGAGGTATGGTCATCACTTTCAAGCGCATTGTAGTGTTCAATTACCTTATTAAATATCAATTCAGAGCTACCGGCATCACAATGAGCATGCTCACTTAGCTGTGCAATGATAAAGACATTTTCTTCAGCATCTTTGGTTATGACAGGTTCTATCACAGCAAGTAGCATTGGATAGTGGTTAGCTTCTTTTAGTAAATCAAAGCTGCGACTGCATATATTCTTAAATTCTTCATCAATATCATCCGTTTTAATGGTTAAAAAACGGTTTTTAAAGGGTCCTGATTTCTTCCACTGATAATCACTCTGACTTTGATGGTGTATCTGATATTCAAACTTAACAATTTGATCTAACACCGATATAAAGCTTTTGTAAAGATTATCAGTATTTAATTGACCAGAAAACTTATACCCACTGGTAAAGATAATGTTAGCTCGACTCATTAAGTTTTCTAAGCCAAGCTTGCCAATAGTTTGTAATGTATTATCTGACATATATACTGTGTTTTAATGTAAAAAAAAGAAAAGTATATTTCAGTTTATATCAAGAAAAAACAATAATCTATGTTCCTCTTCTAAATAATTTTACTTTTAATTGTCATTGTTGATTGGAACAAGTTGTAAGCGGCTAATTCAAGGCATTTGAGTGAAATAAATGAATTCTGTTATGTAGTTTTTATCTTACATGAGATTTTAGAAAATCATTACATTTTGGGTGGTTTTATTTGTCCCATAACTGGGTAGAATACCAGCTTAAATGAACCATCATTTTTATCAAAGTACTCAGGCTATCAGCGAAGTAAATGCGTTTTAGCAAATGACTCTTATTTTTATTGGATCAATAAATATTTTTTGGCTTCACTTGTACTTGAAAAAAAGTTTACTTTCCATGAACTCCTTTCCAAACCAAGCTCATAAGATTTAAATAAATTTCGTATCCCTCCACCATTAGTCACAACAGCAATAATGACTTCAGGATTGCTCAAGGCTGCTGCTGAATCCATTGCACCTACCGCTAATAATTCATCAGCTGTTATATTAAATTCATTTACTTTTTCAAGGTCAATTAGCAAATAGTTTATTAAATCAAACTTACTATTCCCATAAAATTGGGCAACTATTTTCCTTAACTCAGAATTATCCAAAACGCCTTGAAAATCAGCAATAACCCCTTTATCCATCCAAATTAGTTCATAACTCATAAATATTTCCTTTACCCCATTATTTCAGGAGTAACTCTGAAAAATAAAAATACTTGTTGGTAAACATACAAGTATCTTACTTAATTCATTTGTTATTTTTTTGTTTTCAGACATCTTATTTGACTATCATCTTCTAAAACCCCCTTAAAACAAATTGAAGACTCAGAAAGATAAGAAGATTCTCTTTCAAAATAGGGATTTGCTACTGCTGTATCATCCACACCATAATGATAAATCTGATTAAACAAATGTATTTTTAAATCAAAATCTTTAAATCTACCAACATACTCATCATAAGTCGGAGAGATGCCGATTAAAATATTACCAACATAATTTCTAAACTTTGATGTCGAGACAGTAAAATTACGCTCTTCAGTCATTTCAGCAGCAAACTCTTTTGGAGTCATTTTTGAAAGTCTATCTAGTCTTGTAAAAATTGGAGCCATCCCATTGATAGTCATATTTGGTTTAAAGACAATTCTCGTTATCCAGCCCGGCAAATTTCCTTCAATCTCAAAAAACTCTGGATGCTTATCTAAATTCTTAAAAAGATAATATGACATAGCAAATTCTCTAGCCGAAACCAGATCAAAGTTTTTTTCTGTCAAACTTAAATTTGGAATCAAATCAGTTTTTATCTGTCGACCACTTTCAGAAAGGATGATGCTCACCACATCAATAGCTTCTGATAACTTCATCAGGTAAACAACTTTCCCAATTAAGTTATCCTGTAGGGCCATCATTTTTCTAAGTTGTTTCATTTTATTTAATAATAGTGATACAGCTTCTTCTATATTGCCTTCTTTATAGAGTGAAATTGCTGTGAGTACATTCAATCTTTCAATTTTAGATAGGTACTGATAAGGTGGGAATTGTTCAACAACTATGGGTTTTGTTAATGTTTTATATTCAGAGTATTTGTGAAACTGATTTACTCTAGAGATTAAGGTTTCATGTTTTTTTCTAAGTTCATGAATATCAAATTCTTTTGAAAAGAGAGTAGCCAAACAATCATCTTCCGATGTACTACAAAAGAGTTCTCCTTTAGGGAGAAGCAATTTTTCAGACTCAGGATATTCTATAAGCTGATATTTTTCATCTTCTTCTAATTTTCTATATTCTCCAAGTTGTTTTCTACCAATCTCAATTGGATCATCATTTGAGTTTGCATAGATCCCAATAAGATAAAGATAGGCTTCACTAACATTTGTATCATTTGTTTGTTCAACTTTCTCTATAAGATTCTGTGCTTCCTCACTTAGCTCATCATCAATCTGAGAGAAAAAAATAAAAGTTGCAAAAAATATAATAATAATTAAAAGTGATTTTTTCATATAGGATGCTTATCCTCAGATACGAGACGTTCCATATTCCTACTCAGTCTCTTTCTGAATAGTTTATTGTATTCTAGTTTTCTCCCATAATACCTAAAAGTTTAAAAGCCTCAAGTGTTAATTTCTTTCTAAGAGCCAAATCATCTTTTGAATGTATTTCAATGTGATTAGCAAAGAACCATATTTTTTTATCAATCTCTATATAGCCTACAAACCAACCATCTTTTCCTGCCCACCCCGTTTTTGACCACATCCGATATGTCGGAGTTTCCTCCGATAACATAATGGCTTTCAAGGTTTCATAACTGCTCTTTTTTATCGGTAGTTTTTGTTTATACACTTTTTTCAAAAAAATAATTTGTTGACGAACCGACATTCTTAAGTCACCCTCTAGCCAAAAAGTGCTTATATCTTCTCCCGTCTTACCATTACCATAATCAAATCGACTGAGATAATCTTTGTATTTTTTCTCACCTATCTTTCGGGAAAATTTTTGATAACACCAAACACATGAAACAGAAAATGCAGTTTTTAATGTTTGATCTTTATTCCAGGCATCATAGTCTCTTTTAACATTATCCCATTTGATCAATGAATTCTGATCCTTAATAACACCTTCTTCCAAAGCAATTAATGTATTAGGGATTTTAAAAGTTGAAGCGGGGATATAACCTTTATCATTCATATTTGAATTATATTGATACTCATGCTCACCATCAAGAGACTGAATCATGAGTGAACCAGTAATACCATGAGATTGATAGAGTTTGGCTATATCCGTTTCACTAGCAAAGACAATTGGGGATATTGAAAGCAGGAGGATGATTCTAAATAATTTCATTTAGATTGAATTAGTAATTAAGGAGTGGGTATAGTTTTGATCATATAAAGTGCATTCTCATTACATGGCCAGACATCTGAAGTACTTGGAAACACAAGTTGTAACATATTAAAATCAGAACCTTTATTATACAAAAGTTCCCTCCCCACCCTAAATATTCTTTGTAATGTTTTTTATCTACTTCTATAAAAGTAATATCGAAGCCTCCCAGAAAATTTTGATAAAATTTCATTGGTTCATAATCTTCACCTTCAATTATTCTATGTTTAAATTCATCCATATGATATTTTAAACTAACATGCAAGTGAGTATTTATAGTAGGAGTAAATATTTATGCCGCACTCATAATTTAAACTAGGAATTACGTCCAAAATTTCTGTCTCTATTTTCTGTTTGTTTTTTTTAATCATTTTAGGAAACTCTTTTGGATCTTGCTCAAAAGTGTAAGTATTTATTGGATAATCAATAAAGGGATAATCTCTCTATTTAGTCGAACCTGAATAAATCATAGCACTTTGATTTGTAAGGATATATTCTTTCATTACAGGTGCTAAAATTGCAAGTTTTTGATATAATATA
>JAPHSW010000009.1 GCA_026196615.1 Gammaproteobacteria bacterium
AGTAGCCTTTAGCAACACCAGAACCACCGATTAATAACTCGCCTACAACACCCATAGGAACTAACTTTATATCTTCATCAACAACATACAATTGAGTATTACTGACGGGACGACCAATTGGTGGCAGTGAATTTTTTCTTGAAGAAGAGCTGGTTAAGCTAATGGAAGTCGCTACAACTGTTGCCTCTGTTGGTCCATAATTGTTAACAAATTCAAAACCATATTTTTCTGCATCAAATCCAGAGAGACGATCGCCTCCTGTGAGTAAATATTCAAGTGCAATACTTTCATTCCATTCAAGTTGCAAAATACTTTCAGCGACAGGTGTTGGGACAAAACTATGAGTAATTTGATTTTGAGCATAATAATCAAGTAGATTATTACCTGATAAAACTGTTTGTTGATCCACTAAATATAAGGAAGCACCTGCTAATAGATAAGGCCAAATTTCCCAGGCAGCCGCATCAAAAGCAATATTAGCAATTTGCGTCGCACGTGAATCTTCATTGACAACAAAAGTGCTTTGGTGCCATTGACAAAGATTCTGAACATTACGATGCCTTACCATTACCCCTTTTGGTTTTCCAGTCGAACCAGAAGTATAGATAATATAAGCAAGTTGTTCTGATGAGAAAAGAGTCCCAAGATTCGCAATAGAGAAAGACTCTAATAAACCTCTTTGATCAACTGCAATTTTTTGCATAGAATTTTGAGGTGCACTTGCAGGTAATTGCTCTAACAAATCAGTTTGAGTTAATAGAATTGGAATATTGGAATCTTCAAGAATAAAAGATAGTCGTTCTTCTGGATAATTAGGATCCATTGGCACATAAGCACAACCTACTTTTAAGACCGCCAACAAACTCACTAACATATCACTAGTACGATCCATACAAACACCAATAATAGTTTCTGATTCAATCCCCTGTGCTAACAAGTAATAAGCCAATTGATTTGCTTTTTCATTGAGTTGCTTGTAGCTTAATTGAACAGATTTTGAATCTCTAACGGCAATCTTTTCTGGAAAAAGTTCAGCTTGTTTTTCAAAAGTAGTCTGTAAACATTCATATTGCTTATAGCTTTGTTCAGTCTTATTCAGTTCAACCAACAAATTTTGTTCATCAGATTCAGAAAGCCACTTTAATTCAGAAACAGGTACTTCTGGTGTTTGCAAAACAGAGTCGATTATAAATTCCAGCTGGGATGCAATGGTTTGTATTGAGAATTCATTATAAACCTTACTATCATAGCCAAATTCGATTGCCAGACAATCGGATAAAGTGACACTAACCGTTAATGGGAAATTAGTTTTTTCAACCATTTCCAGGTCTAATACGTTCAGTGGTAGGTCATTCCCACTTAATGCATCAGAAACGGGATAATTTTCAAAAACAAAAACATGATTAAACAAATCACTGGCTTGTACTTGTGACCAGTGTTGAATATCATTTATAGCACTATGATGAAAAAGCTGATGTTCAACTTGTTCCTTTTGAAGGCTTTTAAACCACTCATGTGTTGATTGTTTTTTATCAATAATAATTTTCATTGGCAGGCTGTTAATAAACAAGCCAACTTTTTTTTCTATGCCACTGATATCAGTAGGTCTTCCTGAAACAACAACACCAAATTGAACATCATTCGTATGGCTGTATTTGCCTAGTAATAATCCCCATATGCCCTGAATCAGAGTATTAATGGTCAGATGATATTTTTTAGAGAAATCAATCAAGCCTTTTGTTTTCTCTGAAGTGAAATCTATTTTAAACTTTTTAATTTCTCCCATATTAGAAGCATCAAAATGAGCCATGGTTAATGGTAGCTCTGTCGCACTTGGAGACTGACCTTCAGAAACTTTAAGGTATCTTTTCCAGTAGTCTTCTTCAGCCTGTTTATCTTGTCTTAGTAAATAACTAATAAATTCTTTATAGTCATCTGCCAGTTCATGTCTGATGGTCTTATCTTTCGTCTTATCCTTTGACTTACCTTGCATGAGAGTTTGATAACTATGCAACACTTCCTGCAATATCAAGGCAGTAGACCAACCATCAGCTAATAAGTGATGGAATGTCCAGACAAGTAAATTTTTCTCCTCAAGTTTAAGCAAATGCAAACGCATCAATGGGGCTTCATCCAGCTTAAAACCACGCACACGATCTGCCTTAAGAAAATCTTGAAGATGAAATTCATCCCAACCGTTAAAATCAACTACCTGAATTTTGCAATTTACGTTTTTTTGTACAATTTGAAGTGCTTCTAAGCCTTGCTCATAAACAAATAGAGTTCTTAGTATTGAGTGTTTAGCAATCACTGATTGCCATGCTTCCTCAAAGACTTCGACATTAAGTTCACCAGTGAAATTTAACTGTAACTGTTCAATATACATTTCTTCTTCAGAATGAAATGTCGAATGAAACAACATGCCTTTTTGCATTGGTGATAGTGGATAAATATCTTCAACAATATCTTTTGAATTAAAGTTCACACCTGATTCTAATGCAGTTTTTTTAGACGCAAAGCTTTCAATTGCTAAGTCACAAAGAGAATCCAGAGCTGGTTGAGTTAAACGGGTTTCATCATTAATCTGTGTTAATGGAAAATCAGAAGGTGTATAGGCAGAATTTCCAGATTGCATGCAATGTGAAATAATTTGTAACAATGCTTCATTGTAAGCTTGAGCTAAAGTTTCTACATTTTCTTTATTAAAATGTTTTCCGCTGAAAGTCCAATCTAGTCTCAAACAACCATTTACAACCACGCAGTTCAAATCAAGGAGATAGGGATGATGATTATCCGGTGAAATCATCTGACCAGATGCTTCATTGGCAATATTAAAAAATTCACTTTCAGAAAATGTGTTATCTGATTGACCTAAATAATTAAACGAAATTTCTGGTTCAATTGTTATTGATTGGCTTATCTCTTTATTAGGAGATAAGTACCGTAATATTGAATAACCCACTCCTTTATTAGGCGTCTGTTTCAATTGCTCTTTAATAGATTTAAGAAGAGTACTCAGATCACAGGACAAAGTACTGGAGGTTTTAGCGTTATCCATATCTAAAAAAATGGGAAAAACAGAAGTAAACCAACCTGCAGTATTTGAAATATCGATACTTTCCGATAGTGTTTCTCGACCATGACCTTCAAGTGCAATGGTGATCTGTTTATGACCACACCAATTGTTGATTGCCAATAAAAGACCAGCTAACAAAATATCATTTATTTCAGTGTTATAAGTATCATTGACTTTAAATAGTAATTGTTGTGTTTGCTCCTCAGACAATTCCAAATTTAAGAAAACACTATCTTTCATTAAGATAGTATCAGCCTCATGGTCTACTGGTAACGCATTAATTTCCTTTTTAGCCTGAGCTTGCCAAAAAGGCAGTTCTTTAAGCAATTCACTACTTTGAGCATACTGGGTTAGCATTTCTGTCCATTGTCGATAAGAACTTTTCTTATTTGGTAATGAAAATTGAGTTTTTTTAGTTAAAATTGATTGGCAAATTTGTTGCAGATCAGAAAATAAAACACGCCATGAAATACCATCAACAACCAGATGATGGATAATAATCAATAAACGATTATTTTCTTCAGAATTAATATCATTGCTATTTTTTTCAAACAGTACAGCTTGAAGTAAACGTCCTTCTTCGATTGATAAAGAAGACTGATAGTTATTAGAAATGCCGTCCAATTCAGATTCATAATCAGAAGTGATTTTTTCTAAAGCAACTAGTGGAGTATTATCTTTCAGATCAATATAGGTTTGAGACCACTCTCCTTGCTCATTTTTTGAAAATTTACTATGCAAAACATCATGTTGTGTAACAAGTATATTTAATGCTTTATTTAAAAGTTCTTCTGTTAATTGTTTTGAAACTGATAATAAAATTGATTGATTCCAATGATCTTTATTCTTAAAATTTTGCTTTAAAAAACGAGTTTGCACAGGAGAAAGTATAATATCACCTGTTAAAATACCTTGTTCAGAAATCAGTGTTTCAATTTGTTTTTTAGCATTATTTTGTGCATGTTGTGCTAAACGAACAATATTTTGATGCTCAAAAATATCTCGAGCCTGTAAAACTAGACCTTTTTCATTTGCCTGACTAATGATTTGAATACTTAAAATTGAGTCACCACCCATTTCAAAGAAATTATCAAATATCCCAATTTTCTCGACTCTAAGTATGTCTGACCAAATTTGGCTTAGAATTTTTTCTTCGTGAGTTTCAGGAGCTTGATAAGTTTCTTTGGAAGATTTAATTTCCAGTTCAGGTAATGCCTTATTATCAACTTTCCCATTCGGCGTTAATGGTATGACATCCATATCAATATAATGATTAGGGATCATATATTCTGGAAGATTATCAATTAATGCTTCTCGATAAGCTTCTTTATTCAGAATAGATTTAGTATCCCTTACAATGTAGGCAACTAATTGTTCAATATTATTATTATCTTTAACAATTCGAACCACACCATCTACAATGCCATCCAGATTTCCAAGATGATATTCAATTTCACCTAACTCAATACGCAAACCACGCAATTTAACTTGAAAGTCTGTTCGACCGATATACTCAATAACACCTTCAGATTGATAACGAACTAAATCACCTGTCTGATAGATTAAGCTACCATCATCAAGAAAAGGATTATTGGTAAATTTTTCCTGTGTCAGTTCTGACTGATTAATATAACCTAAACCTACCCCTTGACCACCAATAAACAGTTCACCAATATGCCCTTCTGGTATCAGTTGCTTTTGTTCATTAAGGATATACAGTAAAACATTGTGATTTGCCAAACCAATTGGAATGGACTTATTATCAGGCTTATGAGAATCCAGGATATGAAATGAGGCTATATCAGTGCATTCTGTTGGTCCATACGAGTTGACCAGTTTACATTGACTCTGTTGTTCCCATTGAGCCACTTTCTGAAGATTAATGGGTTCACCACCGAGAAAAACATAACGTAAAGTTGATATGTCACTCCATAGTTCTTTATTTTCTACAATAGGATAAAAAGCACTTGGAGCACAATTCAACCAACTAATGTTTTTTTCCTTTATTGTCTGAATCAGATATTTATGATCGTAGTGTTCAATTTCAGGAATAACCAATGTCCCACCACAAATCAATGGTGCAAATAAATTTTTCTGTGTTAAGTCAAATCCAAAAGCACTCATAAGCAAGATATTATCTTGCTCTGTCATCTCAAAATCATTTGTATACCAGGGTAGTAAGTTTAATTCACCACTATGACGGACACGTGCCCCTTTGGGTTTTCCTGTTGAGCCTGATGTAAAAATTGTGTAGAGCAGATCATCACGCTGATCAATGGTTTCAGTATTATGACCATTGAATTGTTTCAGGGATAACCATTGTGAATTAACCAGAAAAACCTTATCAGAATCAACGTCTAATTTTTCCTGCATCGTCTGATTAGTGATAAGAAGAGGTGAGCCCGTCTCTGACAGCATGTATAACAATCTTTCCTTTGGATAATTCACATCCATTGGAATATATGAAGCTCCTGACTTTAGCACACCATACAGTGAAACAACCATTTCTACTGAACGGTTTAAACAAATACCAACAGAATCACCCTGACCAATACCTTTAGACTGCAAAAGATGAGCCAGCTGGTTAGCACTATGATTAAGTTCTTGATATGTTAATTTTTGTTCACCAAAAATTAAAGCGGTTGCATTCGGTGTTTTTTCTACCTGTGTTTCAAACATATGTTGCACTGAAAAAAATTCAGAATGTTTTACAGGCTCTCTTTGCCAGTCTGTTAATTGTTTTTTACGCTCATCAACTGAAAGAAATTCAACTTGCATAACCTCTTGATTACTGGATACAGAAATAACTTCTAAAACACGAGTAAAATGACTGGATAAGATTTCAATAGTCTCTTGTTTAAAAAGATCGGTATTATATTCAATGCTAACAGCAACTGGCTCATCTTTATCTGTACTTTGAGCTTCTTCAACCGTAAATGTAAGATCAAATTTTGCACTGCCACTATCAAAAGAAAGACTTTCAATATTCATTTCAGGTAATTCAATACGCTCTTGAGCAATGTTTTGTAGTACCAACATCACCTGAAATAAAGGAGAGTGTCCCAGACTACGTTCAACATTTAAACCATCAACTACTTTCTCAAAGGGTGTTTCCTGATATTCATAAGCATCAATGGTATTTTTTTTAATAATTTGTAAAAATTCATTAATTGTCTGACCAGGTACAATTTTTTGTCTAAACACCAAAGTATTAGCAAAAAAACCTATAAGATTTTGTAACTCTTTACGATTTCTATTTGCAATTGGACTACCAATACAAATATCATCTTGATTGCTATAACGACTCAGTAATATGCTTAATCCTGCTAACAGAGTCATAAACAGAGTGACACCCTGCTGTTGTGCAGTTTCTTTGAGTTGTTGAATTAACTGGGGTTCAAGAGAAAAAGTATGTAATGCCCCATGACTGCTTTGAATAGCTGGTCGTTGAAAATCTGTGGGCAATTCAAGAATCTGAACATCTTTTAACTGCTTTCGCCAATAATCCAGAGACTTTTCCAATACTTCACCTTTGAGGTGATTTCTTTGCCAGTGGGCATAATCCGTGTATTGGATAGGTAATTCGTCTAATTGTACCGATTTTTCTTCAACCAGTGAGGTATAGAGACTGATAAACTCACGAACCAGAACCTGAACAGACCAACCATCTGAAATAATATGATGCATATTTAACATCAGAATTGAAGTATTTTCAGATTGCTTTATTAGTAGAGTACGTAATAAACAGTCCTTAGTCAGCTCAAATGAACTGGCTAGCTGCTCTCTTATTATTAATTCACTTTTATTGTGTGTTTCTTGCTGTGAATACTCACTCAAATCATATTGTTCAAGTTGCCAGTTACTCTCTGGCAAGATATGAGCAAAACCTTTGCCCTTTTTCGTCAGGAAATGAGTTCTTAAGACATCATGACGTTGAATTATCTGTTTAAAAGCAAATGTTAATTTATCAAGATGAATTTTACCGGTTAACTTAAATAAACCAGGCATATTATAAAGATTACTGGCACCTTCAAGTTGATCTAAAAACCATAGTCGCTCTTGAGTAAACGATAGAGGGAAGGCATTTGAACTATTGGAAACGAATGATTTGTCATGTGTATCAGAAGAATTGGAATTTCTATTGCTTTCTTGTGCCTTGAGTAGAGCAATAATGTCATCCTTAAACTGCTTAAGGTCTCTTTTGAATTCGTCAGTTAAAGCACCTTTGGGAGCACGTATTTTAAGTTTATCGTTATCCCCCAAAGCAATACGAATACCAGCCTGCTTGAGCCTGGACAGTAACGCTTGAGTTTCTTCCTTTTTTACATCTTTGGTAGTAGGAGAATTTGCTGAAAAATTGGTCGCTAACGCATCTGTGATAGGTTTATTCATAGATCCTTCTTTTTATTATTACACTATTCCATGTGTTCTCTCGATAGTAACCAAAAAATATATTTATTGATATAAGTAAAAACCTATTTTATGACTCATATCTCAAATTCTTCAGTTTCATCAGTATCAAACATTTCATTTTCACTTGATATTTCATATAAAAGTTTATCTTCTGAATCATCCGTAATAATTCGCTGAATCACCTCTTCTTCAGATGTCTGACCTGAATCAATCTCCTTTTGAATCAACAGGCTTAAGGCTGCAATTGTAGGTTCCATAAATAGAGTTTTTACAGGTACTTCAACTTGATAAAAGGTTCTAATTTGAGCAATAATTTGTGAGGCTTGTAATGAATTCCCTCCCAGAGAGAAAAAGTCATCACTAACACCAATTTTATTCGTTTCTTTTTCTTTGAATAAGACATCATTCCAGATTTTAACCAATTGATGATCTATTTCTGAAACGGGAGCAATATAATCATTATTTGTCTGAGCAATAAATTCAGGAAGAGCCTGGCGATCAATTTTTCCATGTTGAGTGAGAGGAAATTCACTTAAGTGAACATAATGAACAGGTATCATATACTGAGGTAAAAACTCAGCTAATGATTTTTTCAGCTCTACTTCATTGATTGATGTCCCTGAAGTCAAATAAGCTATTATTTGACCATCAATAACAACAGCAAGAGATTCATTAATTCCATTATATTGCTGTAAAGCATGTTCGATTTCTCCTAATTCAATCCGCAATCCTCTCAATTTCAATTGAAAATCAATACGTCCCATATGCTCAATATTTCCCTTATCATCTTGATAACGTCCTAAATCACCAGTTCGATAGATAATGTCATCAGGATCATCACTAAAAGGATTTTGAATAAATTTTTCTTTTGTCAATTCAGGTTGAGTGATATAGCCTAAACCTACACTAGAACCGCCAATACAAATTTCCCCTGTCATCCCCGACGGTAATAAATTCAGATTTTGATCGAGGATATAAAGCTTCACATTCGCATTTGGCTGACCAATAGGTATGTTTATATCTTCATACTGACTGAGATGTTCTAATTTGTGATAAGCAGCAATATCAGTACATTCAGTTGGCCCATAGGTATTTACCAATTGACATTGGCTTTGTAATTGCCAGTCTTTCATTTTGTCAATTTTAAGAGGCTCTCCACCAAAAAAAACATACTTAAGTGATTCAAGTTCATGCCAATGTTTTGAATCATCCACCAGCGGATTAAGAGCACTGGGTGTACAAGTTGTCCAGGTCACTTGTTCCTGTTTAATTAATCGAGTTAATAAGCGTGGATCATATTCATTAAATTCAGGGAGAACTAATGTTGCACCGGAAGTCAGCGGAGCAAAAATATTTTTTTGAGTCAAATCAAAACCAAAAGCACTCATAACTAAGACTTTATCATTACACATCATTGGATAATCAGTTTTAGTATACCAATCAAGCATGTTGATTTCACACAAGTGTGAAACACTGGCACCTTTTGGTCTACCCGTTGAACCTGAAGTGAAAATGGTATAAAAAGGATCATTTTGATGAGATGGTGCGTTGAGATTTTTGGTAGGCATAAGCTCAACATCAGTCCATTGTTGATCCATGACAAACGTTTTATCAGTATCAAATAATAGATTTGACTGCATTAAGGAATCTGTAATCAATAATGGAGATTTCACTTCGGCCAACATATATTTCAGTCGTTGTTCTGGATAAGTTATATCCATTGGCATATAACATGCACCTGTCTTGATAACGGCCAAAACAGCAATGATCATGTCAAAGGAACGACCTAAACAGATCCCTACCTGATCTTTTTGTTTTATTCCTTTTGCGGACAGGAAATGAGCCAATTGATTGGCTTTTGCATTCAGTGTTTGATAATCCAGTGATTGATTATTAAAACGAATCGCTGTATTTTCAGGAGTACGTTCAACTTGTATTTCAAACATCTCATGAACAGAACTATACACCAATTTTTTAGGCTGAGATTGCCAGTTGATTAATTGTTGATCAATTTCATTTTGTCCTAAAAAGACCATGTCAGTTAATTTGATCTCTGAATGATTTTCAAGAGATACACAAGCCAAATCAATTAATGAATTGAAATGCACTTCCATTTTTTTAATGGTTTCAGCATGAAAAAGATCGGTATTATATTCATAACTTAAATGATATTGCCCATCACGTTCATTGACATCCAATAATAAATCAAATTTAGAAGTTGGATTATCAATAGTCAATGGTTGAATCTGCAACCCTGAAAATTGTAATTCATCAATCAAAGAACTTTGCATAGAGAGCATAACCTGAAACACAGGTGTTGTGCTTAAATTTCTTGATAATTGTAATTTTTCAACAATTTGATCAAATGGAGCATCTTGATGTTCATATGCTTCTAGCGTAGTCTTTTTAACTTGATTCAGTAATTCATTAAAGTTTAGCTCTTCTGTTAATTTATTTCGAAGCGCTAATGTATTAACAAACAAGCCAATCATTTCCTCTGTTTCTTCAATATTGCGACCCGCAATTGGTGTTCCAATACAGATATCATCCTGTTGAGTATAACGAAAGAGTAAAACATTTAATGTTGTCAGAAAGAACATAAATGGACTCACCTGATATTTTTGACATAATGTATTTATTTTTTCAGATGATGTACGTGTCAAAGAGCAATCAATATGAGCACCATTAAATGTCTGAACAGAAGGTCTTAGCTTATCAATAGGTAATTCTAGAACAGGTACATCCTGTAGCTTCTCCTGCCAATAGGAAAATTGATGTTCCATACCCCCCTGCTCAAAAATATCTCGTTGATAAGAGGCAAAATCTGCATATTGAATCGCTAACTCGGGTAACGGAGCAACCATTTTTGACTCAGTTGTTCTTTCATTTGAAAAGAAGCGATACAGGGAGTCTACCTCTTTTAGTATCACTCCCATAGACCAACCATCTGAAATAATGTGATGAATATTTAGTAATAATAATGATTCCGAGTCATTTTTTAACACAAGTGTCGCTTTAAATAGTTGATCTTTTTCAAGATCAAAGGACATGTCAATCATTTGCCTGGTCAGAGTACTGATAAATTCGTCTTGTTCCCATTCTTTATGAATTTGTAAATCAGAAATATTTAACTTCCAATAAATACTCTCATGAATTTTCTGTAACAACTTTCCTGAAGAATCTTCAATAAAATTAGTTCGTAAACTTTCATGACGAGCAATAATTGTCTGAAATGATTCTTCAAGATAATCAATATTCACATTCCCAATAATATTAAGAGCCATAGGTATATTATAAGCTGTGTTACCAGGCTCATATTTATCTAGAAACCAGAAACGTTCTTGACTAAAAGTTAATTGATTTAAACTTTTATTTCTTCTTGGAATTTTATTTTTCTTAGTATAATTCTGAGAAATCGAGAGATTATCTGATGACATAAGTTTTACTAATTGTGAAATATGAGGGGCTTCGAATAATTGCATAATTTGCAAATTACAATTAAATGTATTATTAATTCGAGTAATAATTTGTGTCGCTATGAGAGAATGTCCACCTAACTCAAAGAAATTATCATTAACTCCTATCGTTTTGCTTGCATCTGAATTAGATAACAAAATATCTGACCAAATAGATACCATGGTCTCTTCTTCTGGAGTTGAAGGCGCTTTATAATTTTTTTCTCTAATCTCTGCAATAAAATTTGATGCATCAGGTAAAGATTTTTTATCCAGTTTACCATTAGGTAATAACGGTAATTTATCCAACTCAATAAATACGCCTGGAACCATATAATCTGGTAACAATCCTGATAACTTCTCTCGATAAAAACTTGTATCTCTATTAATACCATTAGATTCAATCAATTCATGATCAATACTAACATAGGCAATTAGTTGTTTATTATTCTCTTCTTCAAATACAGAAACAACGGATTCCAATATAAAAGGTAATGTTTTAAGTCGATTTTCAATCTCACCTAATTCTATTCGATAACCTCTTAGTTTAATTTGATTATCTGCACGACCTACAAACTGAACATTGCCATTAGAAAGAAAACGAGCCATATCGCCAGTTCGATAGAGCTTTTTACTTTTATTTGGAGCAAAAACATTGGCTACAAATTTTTCATTGGTTAAAGACTCATTCTGCCAATAGCCATTAGTAACACCTTCACCACCAACATATATTTCGCCATTAACACCGATTGGAACTGGGTTTTGGTATTGATCAAGAATATAAATTTGTGTATTTTCAATTGGAGTACCAATTGGCGCAGCACCGAGACTCATACCTGAACCTAAAGCTAAGTTATGTTCAGGAGATTTATCCGTATCGATAAGATAGGCAAGGCAAATAATAGTGGCTTCAGTTGGACCATAAGAATTTATGATTTGTAAATCATTTACTTGAGCTTGAATATCTATTAATAAAGATTCATCAATGGATTCAACTCCTGTCATCATCCGTTTTAAACTAGATTGTCCAGGATTTTCTCTCAGCCACTGTGAAAATTGTTGTAGGTAGATTGCAGGAAAAAAACAATGATTGATTTGATAGTCATTGAGATATTTAATAACTTTTAAACCGTCACTTCTGATTGACTCACTTAGTATATGTAAAATACCACCTGAAGCTAAAGCCGTAAACAATTCATAAACTGACGCATCAAAACTAAAGGTTGACCACGCACTGCAATGATCACCCGGATTTATCGGTTTTTTATGATTATAGTCATTAATTAGATTAACAAGTCCTTTATGATGACAAAGAACACCTTTTGGTTGACCGGTTGAACCTGATGTGTAAATCATATAAGCAAGGCGATCAGAAGTAATATCTAAGAGGACATTCTCTGATGGATAATTATTTACTACTTCGAACTGTGAGTCGAGACAGAAAATATCAAGTGCATTATGATTACTTGAACTAAGGCAAGTCAGCCTATTGTTTAATTTTTGTTTGGTCAGAATGATTGAAGCCTGACTGTCTTTAATCATATATTGAATGCGTTCATCAGGATATGATGGATCCATGGGAACATAGGCTGTACCCGCTTTTAGTGCAGCTAATATGGCAACAACCATATCAATACTACGATCAATAAAAATTCCAACAAACTGTTTTTCTTCAATTGATTTATTAACAAGAATTTCATCTAACAAAAAATGCGCTAATTGATTTGCTCGTTGGTTTAGTTCTTTATAAGTAATATGTTCATTATCATAAACAACTGCTCTTTGTTCAGGGTTTTGTATCGCCCATTGCTCAAAAAGGTGATGTAAACAAGAATTAGAATGGTTTACAAAATGTGCTTGATTAAAATCAAAAAGAATTTGTTTTTTCTCCATTAAACTTAATAATGAAATTTTATCTACATTCTGTTCCAAATCATAAGTCATTGCTTTTAAAGCTGCTTCATAGTGTTTTAATAATTGTTGTATTGTTTCCTTTTTATATAAATCACAATTATATTCCAGGTTTATTTCAAGAGCACCCTGAACCTCTTCCACATTAAAGGTTAAATCAAATTTAGCTGTTTTATTATTATATGGAATAAATTCAACATCTACATCGTTTAGTTTCAATGTTTCTGTTTGCTGACTTTGCAAGACAAACATGACTTGAAAAAGCGGTGTATGACTTAAACTGTGTTCGACATCAAGAACATCAATAATTTTTTCAAAAGGAGTATCCTGGAACTCATAAGCCTCCAGAGTTGTTGCTTTTATTTCTTTTAAAAGCTCTTTAATCGTTAAATCTGGCTTAAATTTTTGCCTGAGGACTATAGTATTGACAAAAAAGCCAATAAGAATTTCTGTTTCTTGTCGGTTTCGATTCGCTATGGGGCTTCCAATGCAAATATCATTCTGACCAGTATAATGTTTAAGAAGTATATTTAAAGCGCTTATAAGCGTCATAAATAAAGTGCTATCTTCTTGATGCACGATTTTTTTCAAACTTCTTGTTAATTCAGGTGATAAATTATATTTAACTGAATTACCATTAAATGTCTGTTTTACTGGTCTTGAATAATCAGTAGTTAATTCTAAAGTCACTGTATCTCTTAATTTTTCTTTCCAGAAATTAAGTCCTTTTTGAAGATATTCTCCTGTTAAATTTCTCTGTTGCCAAACAGCATAATCGGTGTATTGTATTGGTAAATCATCTAGCTCAACATTGACATTACTTGAACCGGATAAACTCTCATAGAACTGACTTATTTCACGCATCAAAACATTTACAGACCATCCATCAGAAATAATATGATGCATAGATACAACTAGAATATGATGTGTAGAATCAACTTTTAATAATTGTGTTCTCAGTAATTGATCCTGTGATAAATCAAACGGTTTATTAAATTGTTTATCAATTACTGATTCTATAGCCTTATCTTTTTTTTCTGTTTCATATGAAGAGAAATCATGGAACGATAAATCCCATGTTTTAAGTTCACCAACAGATTGATAAATTAATTCATTCTGCTCAATAAAATTAACACGTAATACATCATGACGTTGAACAACTTTTAGAAATGACTGCTCTAATGCGCTTATATCTAGAGCTCCCGATAATTTAAATGTTGCTGGCATGGCATAAGCTGTAGACTTTTTGTCAAGATTCTGAATAAACCATAAACGTTGTTGTGAAAATGATAGTGGAATCAATCTGCTCTTAGTGTTTACTTTTTCAATGGGTAAATATAATTTTGATGTTTCACTATCCTCTTCTTGTTCATTGATTGTCTGAGACAAATTAAGAGCAAGTGCTGAAATGGTTGGATTATCAAAAATGGTTTTCAACATAAGGGGTTGTTTTATTTCAGACATTATTCTGGAAACAAGTTGAGTTGCTAATAAAGAATGTCCTCCTAAGTCAAAAAAGTTATCTTCAATACCTATTTTTTCCTTTCCAAGAACTTCTGACCAAATATTTGATAGTGTTTTTTCAAGTAGTGTCTTTGGTGCAATATAATCATTCACAACTTTTGCAGAAAATTCAGGTAATGCATTACGATCAATTTTGCCATGATCGGTGAGAGGAAATTCATCTAGCATGATAAAATGCTGAGGAACCATAAATTGCGGTAAAAACTCAAGCAAATCTTGTTTAATTTTTTTCTGATCAATTATTATGTGAGAGTCACTATGTGTAAGATAAGCAACTATTTGCTCATCTATAACTACTACTAAAGCTTCTTTGATTTCATCTTGTTGTTGTAAGGCAAATTCTATTTCACCTAACTCAATTCTCAGTCCTCTCAGTTTTAACTGAAAATCAATTCGACCAGCGTGTTCAATATTACCATCATCATCTTGATAGCGACCTAAATCGCCTGTTCGATAAATAATAGAGGACGGCTCTTTACTGAATGGATTGGGAATAAATTTTTCTTTGGTTAGTTCTGGACGATTAATATATCCAAGACCAACACTTGAACCACCAATACAAATTTCACCTGTAACACCTTGTGGTAAAAGATTTTGGTTTTCATCTAAAATATATAATTCAACATTTGCATTGGGTTTACCAATAGGTACATTCCGTAATGAGCATAAAGAAGAATTTACTTCATTTGAAACCTTATAAGTATCAAGATTTTCTAAGTGATGCCATGCAGCAATATCTGTACACTCAGTAGGACCAAAAGTATTTATTAATTGACATTGACTTTGTTGTTGCCAGGCTTTCATCTTATCAATTTTCAAAGGTTCTCCACCAAAGAAGATATATTTTAAAGAATCCAACTCATGCCAGTAAAATTTATCTTCTACTAGAGGGTTTAAGGCACTTGGAGTACACGTTGTCCATGTCACTTTCTCTTGCTGAATCAGTTGAGTTAACTTACGAGGTTCATATTCATTAAATTCAGGTAAGATTAATGTTGCACCTGAAACCAATGGTGCAAAAATATTTTTTTGAGTTAAATCAAAACCAAATGCACTCATAACCAATACATTGTCAACTTCAGACATTGGGTAAGTTGTTTTGCAATACCAATCCAGCATATTAATCTCACAAAAATGAGATACACTTGCACCCTTAGGCCTACCAGTTGATCCTGAAGTGAATATAGTATAAAACGGATCATTCATCTCAGTTTGAGACTCTGGATTTTCTATTGAACAAGATTCACATAAAGAGAATTGTTGGTCCATAAGAAATATTTTGGAAAGCACACTTTTTGTTGAAGATTCTTTTAATATTTTCTCATTATGAAAAGTTTGATACATAATTGATTCAGTAAGAATCAAAGGTGAATTAATTTCTTCCAACATAAAATTGAGCCGCTCTTTTGGATAGGTAATATCCATAGGCAAATAGCAAGCACCTGTTTTGATCGTTGCTAATACAGCAATAATCATATCAAAAGAACGCCCCAGGCAAATCCCTATTTGATCCCCACGACCAATACCTAAATCAATGAGATAATGTGCCAGTTGATTTGCTTTACCGTTTAAGGTCTTATAATCCATTGATTGGCCATTACAGCGTATTGCAATTGCTTCAGGCGTTCTTTGGGTCTGGGCTTCGAATAAATGATGAACAGCCACTGCCTTTAAATCAACAGGATCTGATTGCCATTGAGTCAATTGCTGTTGTTTTTCAGTTTCTGATAAGATTTTTATGTCTGCAATACGTTGTTCGGGATCTTGGCAAACTGATTCTAAAAGATTTATAAAGTGTGTTGATAAACGCGATATATATTTTTTGTCAAACATTTGATTATTAAACTCAAATGTAGCAACAAGATTATCATTATGTGTTTGAATTAATTCTAACGTAAGATCAAATAGAGAATGGCCTGTATCATTTTCTAACCAGGCATATTCTTCATCATCATAAAAATCAAGATTGACCAATTCAAAAGACAAATCACCATAATTATTTTCAGGCATTTTCATGTTTTGAAATGCAAAACTCACATTGTACAAAGGATTACTTGAAGATGAGCGTTCGGGATTCAATGCTTCAACAAGATTAATAAATGGTACATCTTGATATTTTAATGCATTTATTGAGGTTTGTTTAACAGATTTTACAAAATTTGAAAATGTCATTTCTGCATTTATATTTTCTCTAAATACAATCGAATTGACAAAAAATCCAATACAATCAAATTCTTCTTTTGTTTTACGAGCAGCAACAGGTGAGCCTATTGATATGTCTTTTTGTTGAGTATAACGATGCAATAATACAAAATACTGTGCCATCAGAAGCATATTCAATGTCACACCTTGATTCAGGGCAAGCTTTTTTAAACGTGAGGTTAAATCACTATCAATTTTAAAGAAAAAACGTTGTCCTGAGGTTTCAATATTATGAGTTGGTTTTAAATGATTAAATTCAACAAGAGGTTGACTATCTTTTAATTGAATTAGCCAATAAGCTAATTCATCTTGATATTTACTCGTTTCAAGATAGTCAATTTTAGTTTTGGCCATTTGACCAAATGAATGAACCTTTGAGTTTAACTTTGATGAATCTTTTTTTAATATGGCATCATAACTTTGTCCTAGCTCTTTAACAAAATTACTCATAGACCAACCATCAGTTACAATATGATGGATATTTGCAATAAAGACATATGAATCGGAATTTGGTTTACTATTGCTATCAGAGTGAAGTTTTATCAATGAAAACCGAAACAATGCATCTTTTTCAAGATTAAAATGTAAATTTGCTTCTGTCTTAAAAATTTCTTTTATGTGTTCTAAACACCCCTCATTATTAATATTAAACAGCTTATCGTCAAATCCATGATAATTGATATCTGCTTTTTTATATCGGGAAATATGTTGCTCTAATTGTTGATTATTACCCACAATATTTGCACGTAATGACTCATGCTTATGAACAATAAGATTCAAAGCCTGAGTCAGTATTTTAGTATCCAGAAAACCAGAAATTTTGACTGAAATAAGTAAGTTATAAGAAGTATCATCTGGATTCAACTGATCCAAAATCCAGAGGCGTTTCTGTGCAGGAGAAACGGGATATACCAGTTCTGAAGAGCTATTTCTGGATGTATTGTTATTATGGGAATTTTTAACTGTAGTAGACACAGACGAACGAGGATTTGTCTGATGATCAGAGGATTGTTGCGACATAAAGCATCCTTGCTTAATATTAAATTCTGAGATACGACCAGATGAGGCGACTCATACTTTAAAACTCACAACAAAATTCAAAATGTTGCAGGTATGGAGTACAACCTATCTTTATTATTATTTTTATAAGATTATAACAAACCGTCAAAACTAAGATATTCTGGTAATTTTGAAAAAAAAAGGGGATAACACGATTGATTTTTATTTCATTGTAATGTACCTACTAACCATCAAATAATTTATAGTTTTTAAACAGTACTTGTATTCATTTCTGAGAACAGATACTCAGACAATTCTCTTATATTTTGATATTCAAACAATAAGGTTGGATACAAATCGATATCAATGCGATGCTCAATTTCTTTTACTATATTTAAGGCAATTATTGAATCAGCCCCCATTTCCAGAAATGATGTTTCAACACCTATTTTATGATTTTTTTCTAAATCAATTTTATCACTGCACAACTTTACTAAATAAGCTTCAATATCTAACTGGCTTTCTAGATTTAAGCTTTGAGACTCTTGATTAAATTCATGACTTAAAGAGTTATTATCTAAATGAGATGATATTTCAACCTCTTTGTTTCTTAGATTAGTATTTTTAAAAGATAAATTCACATCATTTTTAGTATCAATTTTCGCAAGATCGACTAACAAACGAATAGACTCCATTTGTTTATCAATCATTTCATTATGTTCTACTCTCTGAATGTTAATATTCTCTTGTAACAAAGCAATTTGTTCAAAGACCTTCTGAGTTAAATCGGAATCTTGCGCCATGGCGACTGTTTGATCTATCTCATTTTTCTCAGGATTTAAATTATCCTTAAGTGAGTTTAACTGATACACATTTTTTTCATCAGCAATATTTATGCAGTCATCTTCAAGAGATGGATTTGATAAACAACAGCTTGAGTTCACAGATAAATTATCACAATTTTCGACTTCAACAACATCATTATTACTCTCTGATAATAGTGAATTAATATTGATTCTAATATTTTCATCAATTTGTGTAACTAAATAATCATATAAGCTATCAACACTTGAATATTCAAATAATAATGTGGGATAGAGATCAATACCTATTCCCTCTTCCAACATTTTAACTAATTTTATTGCTGATACTGAGTCCGCATTCATATCCATAAATTGAGCATAAAAATCAACATCTGAATTTCCAATGGATAAAATATCAGCAATACAATAAATAAGATAATCTTTAAGGCTTAAAGTTGGTTTACTATTTACATCGTCAAGAATTACTTCTTGTTCAAACAATTCAATTCTTTGTGCTGTGAAATTTTTTATTTCAATAACAACATTTCCAGAAACATCACAGATATCAATATTACAATGAATTAGATCATCACTTTTATCCATTAATCGAGTCACATGACTATAATAATGATCATCTTTTAAAGGCTGATACATACAAATTTGATCAATTTTTATTGGAGCGAAAACACAATTGTTTTGAGCATTATTTTCAAATTGTGTATTTGATGATTTATTAGCAAGATGACAACCAATAAATGCTTGCACTGCGGAATCTAGAATACCAGGCTGTAGATTACTTGTTATGATACGTTTATTCTCATCTGAAATAACAATTTCAGCCAAAACTTCTTTGGTATTACTATAGACTTTATTTATATTACGATAGAAGTTTCCATAATCAACTCCCGCACGTTCAAAGTATTCATAAATCTGGCTATGAGTAAATTGATGTTGCAAATTATCTCTTATACTTTGTATATCTTTTGTTTTCCTTTCTGGAAGTTCTTTCGTATCAATATTACCACTGAAAAAAGATTGTGCACCACTCTCACCTGATGGGATAATAAAGAATTGTTTATTATTTTGCTGAAAAGCAATATCAAAACTATTGTCATCCTGCCAGTTTTTTTGAAAAACTAAATTATCAAGTACATTAGCCATTCTTCCATAAGCCAATTTATAACTATGAGCAATCAACTCACACTGCCCAATTCCTGGCATAAGAGAAGAATTATTATTAAATCGTGAAAAAATTGGATTTTCAATATCAGGAGTAATGGTGTAACGACCTAAACCTGATTGCTTCATTATGGAATTAAAAAAATCTTCATTATTCAAAGAACTTTGTTGTACCCAGGTTTCTTTTCTTTGAAATGGATATGTCGGAATATTAATTAATTTACCACGTAGTTCAGGGCCAGGAACATTTTCATCGTAAGGTAATTCATGAACATTATGATTAATAATATCTAAATCATTAATAAGATCAGCATAATAGCATTCATCCCAATCAAAATTTAGACCTTCAGTATAAAGCTTACCAATTACTTGAACCATATGAAGCTGTTGCTTACTGGAAAATTCATTATTTATTCCATTTAAGTCTTGATTATTAGATAGAGGAACCTTTTTTACATCTTCAATGTTTATATTGATATTCAATAGGTCTTCATTTTTTTTATAAGAAGGACAGGTTGATTCAATCCAACATCCTCTTTCAAGAATATCATGGCAATATTTGCTTAAAATATTAGAGGCACCAATTTCGAGATAACGTGTAAAACCTTTATCTGCGATAAACTCAATAGCATGTTCAAAGCTTGATAAAGAGTTTATATGCTCAATCCAATAATATTTAGTATTTTCCAAACTGTTGACAAACCCTCCCATATAAGATGATACCCATGGTGTGACAGGTGCACTAAATTTTATGCCATCTAATAACTGACTAAATTCATTAATCTTATGAGGGTTGATATTATTGAACGAATAATAAATATCAATATTTATAAATGAAATGTTATTCTGATGCAATATAGTAATTATTTGCTCACAGCTATTACTAACACATTGAATAGTTATTGAATTATGACTATTCAATGATAATACTTTTGGTTGATAATCTGCTTTTTGACTAATAACTTTAAATGTTTCAAGATTACAATCCAGTTGTAAAGTCACTGAATCATACTCTAAAGATGTTTTTTTAGAGTTTAGAAGTTCAGCTCTTGCTATAACCAGTGTTAATGCATCTTCTAATGAAAGAGCACTAGAAATACAAGCAGCAACATAATCACCAACACCATATCCCAAAACAGCACCAGGATATATTCCTTTTTTAATCCACACTTGTGCCAAAGCATAATCAAAAACAAAGGCTAATAATTGATTATTCTTTGCTGATTCAAGTGTTCTACAACTTGCTGGTTTGGTTAACATTTCAACTAAAGAATCATTAACAATATCACCAATTTTATTTTGACATTCATTAATTGTTTTTCTGAATTCAGGCTCAAAATCATAAAGCATTTTACCCATTTGAGGATAAACACTCAGTTCACCAGAAAAGACAAAAACAGGATTCTTTTTGGGTAGTCTATTAACTGATTCAGAAACAAGTATCCTTTTATCTTCTAATTCTTTTTGGCGCTTATTTAAAGAAAATTCAGACAGCAATAATCGTAAGTGTGGTATTGAATTACTTACCAATGCAGCACGATTTTCATTGAAATGTGATTTTTTTGCATTCAAACTATAGCAAATATCAACTAAGTCATGTTCTTGATGATTTGCCAGAAACTCTTTAAGATCTTCAATCGATTTTGTAAATGCTTTCTTATGATGAGCGGAAATTGTCACTACCTGGTAAACATTTGATGGCTTATGTGGTTTTTGTTCAAGCTGTTCATATTCTTCCATCACAAGATGGCAATTTGTACCACCAAAACCAAAAGAATGAACGCCAGCTCTTCTTTTATCATGAATCGTATCCCAATCTTTTAGGTTTTGATTGACATAAAAAGGTGATTCAGAAAATTTAACTGAGGATTTTTCTTTTTTAAAATTAATGGTTGGTATCAATTTTTTATTATATAAAGATAATGATGTTTTTATTATTGAAGCAATTCCTGAAGCTGCTAATAAATGGCCAATATTATTTTTTACAGTACCGATAGCACATTGTTGTGTTTTTGAATTCGCCTCCTTGAATGCTGTTGATAACGATCTCAGTTCAATTAAATCACTGATCTCAGATCCTGTACCATGAGCTTCCATATAAGAAATAGTCGCAGGGTCGATACCTGATTTTTTATAGGCTTCATTTATAACAGATAATTGACCTTGTGGATTTGGGGCCATAATACCTAAAGAACGGCCATCATTGTTAACAGCAGAGCCTTTAATAACAGAAAAAATTCTATCGCCATCAGCCACTGCTTTTTTATATGACTTAACAATAATAGCACCAGCACCTTCCCCCGGAATAAAACCATCAGAACTTTCATCAAAGGCGTTACAATTTTCCCCATGAGATAAAGCACCCGCTTTACTAAACATAATATACGGTGCAGATGATAAACTCAGTTGAATACCACCGACCAATGCCATATCACACTCACCAGAAAGAATACTGGTATTGGCAAGGTGTAAAGCAACTAATGCTGATGAACAACCCGTGTCAATTGTCAGTGCAGGTCCGTTTAGATTATAAGTATGAGCTACTCTGGCAGCAATCATATTGGTTAGATTACCTGTCATTGTACTTGCATGTAAATCAACCGTATCAAAACGATTAATGAAGTTTTCCATATAACCATTAAATCCAGCACCAACGTAAACACCCACTTTTTTATCTTTTGGTTCAATATAACCTGAATTTTCAAGTGCTAACCAGGCTATTTCTAGAAAAAGACGCTGCTGTGGATCCATTTGTTGTGCTTCTTCTTCAGAAATATTAAAAAAATCAGCATCAAAATCACGTATATCCTCTAAAAAACCGCCCCACTTTGAGTAACTTTTATTTTGTTCTTTTCCAGTAGGATCAAAAAAAGCCTCTACATTCCATCTATCTTCCGGTATTTCAGATATACAGTTTTTTCCTTCTGTTAAAGTTTCCCAAAATCGTCTTAAATTATAACTTCCTGGAAAACGACAAGACATTCCAATAATTGCAATATCATTATCATGTTGATCATTTGATTCTGAATCATCTACGTTTGGTTTTTGTTTATCATGTACTACTTCATCACTGGGATTAACAATTGAAGCCAATTTAGAACCTAGTTGAAGATTATTACTGACAATATAATTAGCAATTTCAGATATTGTCTGATAGTTAGCAATTATGTCTTGGGGAATATTACATCCAGTATATTCTTCTGCTAATGCTATCATCTCTACAGCTTTTATAGAATTTCCACCCAGTTGAAAAAATGAGTCATTATCTCCAATCCTTGAAATTGGCAACTGTAATATTTCTGACCACCCTTCCTTTAACATTTCCTCAATTTTCTTTTGCAATTCATATTGATTCAGTTGAGGCTGCTTATTATTAACTTGAGAATTGGATTCTATCGGTGCCTTTTTACTCTGTGTTAATTTAATTGAAATTAACTGTTCAGGAGTATAAGTTGTATCTTCATAAGTTTGTTTTTGAAATTCAGCAATCATTTCATTGCGTTGCAGCTTTCCACTGGTTGTTTTTAAAATCTGACCTGCTTTTAAAGCAACAAAATAATCAGGAGAAAATCCAAATAAGAAATTTATTTTATCTCTCACTTTATCTAAAACTATTTGTGTAGCTAATGCCCTATCATCAGAAACCGTTCTGAGTTTACGATTATCTGGGGCTACAAAAACAACAATTTTTTCTAATCCTGATTGGTTATCCTGATAGCCACCTGCAACAATCTGAGCAACTTCATCAAGTTCCATTGCTTCATGTTCAAGGTCATGGGCATAAAAATTCTGACCATTTACAAAGATAATATCTTTAGATCGTCCAGTTAGTGTTAAGCGTTCATCATTAATAAAACCAATATCACCTGTACGAACCCAACCATCTTCATGATGAAACAAATGAGTAGCATCAGAATTATTGTAATATCCCTGGCTTACATTAGGTCCCTTCATTTGAATATGACCAATTTGATTTTCATTTAAGATCAGATCATTGTCATCAACAATTCGTAACTCTAAGCCACTAAGAGGATAGCCTTCAACCATGAATAAAATCGATTCATTTTCAGTTTCGGAAACATATTCAACATAATCACCAACACCTAATTTATATCGATTTAATGATATATGATCAATTTCATTTCCAAGATGAGCAAAAGTCACTCCCAGGCAAGCTTCAGCCATACCATAGACTGGGCACATAACATCACTCTTAAGATCACACAGCTTTCCTAACTTTTTCATAAAACGTTGTGTCAATGATACTGAAATAGGTTCAGCACCATTACAAATCAGTCGTAAGCTGGATAAATCATATTCGGATAATTGTTCATCTGACAACTTATCTAATATTCTTTTTAAGCCAAAATTAGGAGTTGATGTAAATGTTATTTTATGTTCTGAAATTTTTTGTAGAAGTAATTGTGGTCGTTTCACAAAAGCAAATGGAGACATTTGATAGGACGAAGAGGTGGTTAATATAGAAGTTAAAAAGGAGCCAATTAGTCCCATATCATGATAGAACGGCATCCAATTCATAAGGATATCTGAAGAAATTAATTCAGCAGCCTCAGCCAGGCTATGTACATTGGCAATTAAATTTTTATGTTTTAGTATAACCCCTTTTGGATTACCAGTACTTCCCGAAGTAAATTGTAAAAAAGCAATATCATCAGCTTCAACATCATAGGGTCTTGCATCTTCTGAATTTTTTTGAAACGATTCAAATAATAGTGGTGTAATACTTTGAGCATTTAACTCTTCAAGAATTTTAGCTCCTTCAGAATCAGAATCTCTTAATGCGTTAGTTAGAGCTTTGGGAATATAATCAGTTACAACAAAGGGTTCATCCAATAGTGACCATATATATGTAAATTTTTCAAATCCATTTTTTCCTGGATCCATTGCAAAGCTACTGGCAACAGGAGCCGGGATAATTCCACCTAAAACAGCTCCCCAATAAGCAATGGAAAACTTATACTTATCATTAATCTGAATAATTAACTTATCACCGGGTTTAATCCCCTTTTCTTGTAATCCTGCTAAAAATGATTTTGCTTCTAACAAGAGTTCTGCAAAACTCAACCAGGTTTCATCACCATTATCAGAAACAAAAGTAATGCCTCTTTCAGGTGCTTGAAAAGCAGCTCTCACTAACATTTCATTCAAGGTTTTAGGTGCATCTGTTAAATAAATAATAGAACGTGCTATTGTATGGGATGAATTTATATCAGAAGGATGACCTTGAGTCATTGGATTTAAACTGGACTCACTTAAAATAGCAGAAGTATCAACAAAACAGTTATCATTACTAGAGGTATCAACAACTAAATTATCACTACAGTCTTTATTATAGTTAAGCATGAACTAACCTTGTTCTTATTATTGGCTTATAAATGCATCGTCATTTGAAATGACTTACAAAGAATACAACTCTATGAGTAAACAAAATCCTTTTCTGCCCGCTCACTCATAGTATTAATAGAGAAAAATTAAATGCTAATACTTATATCCCAGACCAAATTCAAGGCCATATTCTTCAAGCCAAATGTCAACGCCCTCTGAAAAGCCTTCACCTTTAACTGTTTCTTTAGGAGCATAAAGAACATTCACATTGAATTCCATATCCTTGCTAAAGTCGTGTGTTAAGCCTGCGGTATAGTGTTCTGTAATGGTGGCTGGTGCTAACATTGGAAAAAGAGTTCCCGATTGAGGAATGATTTGATCTTGATAAGCATAACCAACACGCCAGGTATACTTAGGTAATGATTTGACTTTAAATTGATATCCCAGCTTATATACAATACTGTCATCAAAACCAAATCCAGCTCCATCTTTATCTCCTAAAAGCGAAATAGGTAATGGATTTCCTGCTGTGGGTTCTCTAAGTAATTGTTCAAATTTATTTCCAGGTGCATCAATTTCACTATACTGGATCCATTGAATATCAAAACTTAATGCAGAAGTACGATTAGGCTTATAGGTCATACCGACATTAGTTATTGGTGCTAGACTAAAATCACCTTCATCAGCGAAAAGACCGGTATATTTATCATGCGTCAATTTGATTTTAGAATAGTAAGAAGCTCCAACACTGAACTGATCATTAACGTTCCATTGAACACCCGTGTTAAATCCTACACCAAATGCCCAGTCCCCTTCACCATTTGAAATTTTTCCCTGAGAGATCATTTGAAACATACCTAGACCTTTAGCTTTAAAACGCTGAGCAGCTCCTACCAGGCCAACACCAATTGAAACATCATCTGTTACCTTACTGGCAAAATGCAGATTTGCCATAATTAATAACAGATCAACTCCAGTCGAACCATCAAGAAAGGTACCATTAATACCCTGCGTTTCAGTAAAGTTGACATCATTCCCCTGGATATTTGCTATAACATCTGGTGTATCATCTCTATCATATTCTGTCCCCATACCAGCGCCATAAACTGATAGACCAATTGCATTACCATGGGGTAATTGCTTTACAAATCCCATAGATGGAATTAGAAAACCAATATCACTTTCCATTGCATTTTTAGAACTATCAATTGAATAAGTTTGATTGATTGCACCAAAGGCATCACCTGCATTTCTGATATCAACAGTAGCACTACCTGGTGTGCCAGATGAGAAAGTGGATTTACCTGGGGCTGAAATCTCATAGCCTCGGTTAGGCTTAAATAATTCACCTGTCACATCAATTCTATCACCAACCCAAACCGCACCAGCAGGATTAGATGCTCCAGCAAGTGCATCCTGAGGATTTGCCATACCAGCCCCTCCCATACCTTTATTTTTTCCATAACCATGGAGGAGATAACCATTTGTGGCATAGGAAATTGAAGAAACACCCATAAGAGAAAGACTGAAAATTATTGAAACGCCAAGAATGGATTTAGAAGAATGGGAACGCAGATGCGCCCAAAGAGCCTCAGAAGCAAAAGAGGTACACAACTTCCCTATCATATTATTACACCTTCCATAGTTTATCTTAGATAAGATAACAACTTTACGATCTTATTATAAGAAAGCCTTTAGTTATATATTAAGTTATATAAACGATCATCCAAATCGTTAATAAAGGTTTCTTTATTATTATTTTTATATGATAAACAAATTCCAAAAGCACTCATATTAGATGTTACCCTTATATAGGAAAACAAAACAAACAAGTATTTTTAAAATTTAAAAAATGTTATTTAAACTATATCAACCATAGTTTCAATTCCTTTATAGAAATGTGTTACAAGTCTCTGAAATTCTTCATAATCATTTTTTGAGCATTGTTTATTTGGATCTTCTGGAATCGCATATATTATGCCCATAGGGTGATCCATTAGATAAACTGACATAGCAATAAAACTATCGGTAGCAATAAATCCTTTAAAGTCGTGAGTCATAAAGCGTTCATATTGTTTCGCATTTTCTGAATTAACCGCTAAAATTTGAGAAGACTGTAAAACTCTTTCAAAAAACTGTCCGTGAATATCTGGAACTTTATATTGTTCAAAAACAGTTTTATTACCCATAATGACTTGATAGATAAAAAAATCAAACTCATCGCTAGAAGGTACAACAAACGCTAATTCAGAAAAACGAGTCTCAAATTTAAAGCTATTTATTTTTGTCTGAATCAAAGTTTCAAAATTTGATATTTTATCAAACTTTTCTTTAACAATTTTTTCATATTGCTCATTCGAAAATTCATCATTTTTAACTTGATAGACTTCAGCCTCTATCATTTGAGAAATTTTATCTAATTCAGATTTTTCCTGATCAGCCAATAAGTTTTCTGTATCGATTTGATTATTATTTTCAGTGTGTTTCTGAACAATCGTTGGTTTCCGTCCAAGCATATCTTTCTTATCAAATTCATCATTTGAAAAAGTTTCTTTATTTAGAGGAGAGTCAATATTTTGTTCATCATTTAATTGAGTTCTTTGTTGAGTATTTCTCTGTTTCTTATCTTGAATATCATCAGATAGATCATCAAAGTTAAGATCAGAATTATTTAGGGCAAAAGCAGGATCCCGAGAATCATTGATAACATATTTTTTAACAATTTCTGTTGTTGAAGTAAAATCAAATATATTATCTTCTTTTTCAAGTTTAAAGCGTCCAATAATATCATGAAGAATTGCATAACAAACAGGAACAAGAATTAAGGTCACAATTGTTGCAAAAGCAACACCATAGGCCATAGAAACAGCCATAGGTATTAAATGCTGTGCATGTGCATTTGACTCCATCATAAGTGGTGTTAAACCAACAAAAGTTGTTATAGAGGTTAATAAAATTGGACGAAATCTAACTTCACCTGCCATACGAATTGCGGTATTTATTGATTTACCATCCAATCGTTGACGATTGATAAAATCCATTAACACCAAACTATCATTCACCACAATTCCCGTTACTGCTACAATTCCAGTCATTGATAATAAACTTAAATCAATTCCTATAATCATATGTCCATAAATGGCACCAACAAAACCAAAAGGAATTGCAATCATAACAATTAATGGCTGTAAATAAGATGAAAAAGGGATAGCCATTAAGGCATAGATGACAATTAATGCCAGTAAGAAATTTCTTGCCAATGTGCCAATAAATTCTTTTTTAGCTTTTTGTGCACCAAAAGTATCAACGCTTAAGCCTGGATATTTCTTTTCAACATTTTGAAAAACTTTAGTTCGCTCAAACTGTTTCATTATTTCTTTACTGCTGGCAACCGCAGTATCAATACTCGCTGTAATTTGCAGTGTTCTTTTTCGGTTGTGTCTTTGAATATCAGACAATCCTCTACCAAAGGTCACTTCTGCAACCGATGAAAAAGGTATTTCAGCCCCATCTGGCGTTCGGATAAACATATTTTCAATATCAACAATTGAACGTCTAAACTTTTTTGGATAACGCACAATAACACGAATATCATCTTTTCCTCGTTGAATCCGTTGTGCTTCGATTCCATGAAATCCCTGACGTATTTGTTGTGCTAAATCTTTAATGGATAACCCAAGATGTTCCGCATTGGGTTTTATTGCTATTTGAATTTCTTCTTTGCCCAATCGATAAGAATCAACAATATCATATACACCATCATACTTACCTAGTTCATTTTTAATGACTTTGGCAGCTTCAGGCATAATAGAATGATCCGCAGAAGTTAACTCAATATTAATAGATTCTTTTTGGTTTTCACTATTAAAATCAAATTTTAGTTCAACCGCTTCAGGTATTTCTCCAACAAGTTCACGCCAACGATTTAAAAATTCATGAATCGTTACATCGGCATTATCAAATGAATTTAATTCAACATTCACTTCACCTAGATGAGTTGCTACATTGGCTCGTCCCCATCGCCCCCCCCAATTAT
>JAPHSW010000212.1 GCA_026196615.1 Gammaproteobacteria bacterium
CAATAATTTATATCGTCGCACTCGTTCCACTCATACCAACCCTCAGGCCAGAAATACTCATCAAGTTCCTCACTGTAATCAGTGTCACCATCATAATCTCCAATGTCTGTATTGGAAAACTTTGGAATCCACATAGCTCTTAATGTTCTACCTGTTTTATATTCGTTTTTCCCATATACTAAAACAGGTATAGATTTTGGCAACATATCATCAACACTTATCCATTCACTCATTTATCTATCTCCTTATTTAAAATCTAATAAAATTGCCCTTGGTATACTAATGAACAATTCAGTTTCCGATAATCCAGGATTATTAAACCTGAATATAATTGTTGTTATTGCAATATATATAAATATAGCAATAAATAACCTTCTCAAAATATCTATCCATCTATTCATACTATCTCTTTATTCTCAATAGCCGGTAATACCTTTGCAGTATCATAAAGACTATCTCTACACTCATAATAATCACCTTTAGGATCATGGAACAGTTTAAGAGCTTCCATAGATTCAAGAGCTGACAATAGCAATACTTCAGCTTTGGTCATATCTTTCTTTTTCTTACCAGACATACCGAGTGCTTTATATTCCTGTAATGTTAGCTGTATAAAGTGATGTTTCTTTTCTATACCACAATTACGCCATATATCAGTTAATACTTTTCTATTCTCTGTTGACAGCTTCTTAAGATTAGCTGGAATTTTATATTCACCTGTCTTTCTTATTGATGGTAATACATCGTCAAAGACCCAATCCTGAAATTTTATAGATTCCTCTTTTCTCGATGCAAATATCAGCCTATATAAGTTTTCTTCACTTATATACAAAACCTCTTGTTCTCCTCCCTTTGTAAGGGTAGTCACAGTATGACAACCCTTTGTAAACTTCTTCACGTTTCTATAAACATTAGATAAAGCTAGTATCTTACCAATGTCACCTGCGCAGAAATAAGGATTATCATTTATTAGCTGTATCCTTATCTTTTGGTCTTCAAATGTTTTTATTATATCTTTCATGCTTTATATATTATATGGTATTGACAAATAAGTCAACCCACTATATTATAGTAATTAGAAACAAATTAAGGAGAGAATATGGAAAACGAAAAAGTATTTACAGACGGTATAATTTTTAAACTACCAAAAGAGACAGCACCGGATTTTGTAAAGGGATCAATCAGCTTTAAAACACAAGAGGCTATAGCATGGATTCAACAGCACACTGAGAATGGATGGTGTAATATTGATTTATTAGTTGGTAGAAGTGGGAAGCCTTATAGCGCGCTTAACACTTACAAGCCGAAAGATAATCAAAGCAACGATTACAGCCCAAAGACTGACCCTAATTATAGCAATGGTGGGTTTCAAGATGACTTGCCAGATGATCTTTCAAATATTCCCTTCTAGGAGATAAAATGGACATTAAAGAAATAGCAGAACACGCAAATAAAACAGCTAGGATGCACAACCACTACGGAACTGAACCAGAGCGTGCAATAGTCGATAAGCTACTAGAAGAAATAGATGAACTGGAGACTGCCATATATGGTCAAAACTACGGTCATTATCCTATGGACTCAAAAGATAACGATAAGTTTAAAGCATCATTTGAGGAATATACAAAGAATACGGTAGGCGGTGAGCTTGCGGATATAATCATTACTGCACTTGCCGGAGCGATTGAGTTAGGGATACCGATTGAGCTTAATATTGAACGTGGGTTGAGGTATAACAGACTGAGGAAATACAATGAAGAGTGAACCTATAATAACAGAACATGCTTTAATCCGGTACATGGAGAGAGTGAAGGGAATTAACGTTAATGCGATCCGTAAAGAAGTTGTAACTAAAAAGATAATAGAGCAGATTGAGCGGTTAGGTAGCGGTACATTCCCTTGTGGTGACTATAAAATAGTTGTACGTGATTCTATAATAGTTACTGTGCTATGTAATGAGAAGCCAGTATGAAGCTAGAATCTCCCATACAGAAAGAGGTAATGGATAAGGATATATTATATGGAAAAGTGGACAGATGTAAAAGGATATGAAGGATTGTATATAGTATCTAATATGGGAAACATTAAATCATTAAAAGGAAATATTAAAAGACTAAAACCATTTAAGGGTACTTGTGGATATTATAGTGTTAAGTTATATAAAAATGGTTGTAAAAAAACTTTAAGTGTAGCAAGGATTGTTGGAGAAGCATTTATATATAAGAAATGTGTTGAGAATGAGATAAACCATATTAACGGAATAAAGTGTGATAACCGATCAGAAAACCTTGAATGGATAACTCACTCAAAAAACATAAGACATGCATACTTTATAGGTCTTATGGATAATAGTGGAGAGAATAACCCTAGCAGCAAAATAACTAAAAAACAAGCCAAAGAGATAATGTGTCTTAAGGGAATTGTCCCTCAAAAAGAAATAGCTATTATGTATAATATAAGCAGAAGTAATGTTGCTAATATCCACTGTGGGTTAACATGGAAAATCATATAATTAAAAGCGAATCAGAAATACAAAAAGATATTATTGATTACTTAAAAACTACAGGATCAATAGTAATTAGAATGAATAGCGGAAGTCTTAAATACAATGTAAAACTTGCTCCTGTTGGAACTCCTGATCTATTAGCAGTATTAAAAACAATGTTGATATGGATAGAGGTTAAAACAGAAACAGGAAAGTTACGACCGGCACAAGTAGAAATGATTAAAGAATTAAGATTACGTAATCAGATTGTAATAGTTGCGCGTTCTGTTGACGATGTAATAAAAGCAATTTCTTCACATAAATAACACATGATAATCACACTAGCCACAAATAAATAGTCTAGTGTGGTATCAAGGAGACACAAATGAAATGTAAAATAGTAGATCATGGTAAATGCTTTGGTAACGATCATTGGTATATGTTTTATTGCGGAAAATGTGGGATGACCATAAACATGAACTATGCAAAAGAAGACCGGTTAAAATGTGAATCATGTGGAGAACCTATAGAATACAAGGAAGATAAATAATGGACATACAAGATATTATGCACGATCTATCAAGGCTAAGAGAAGACACATACGATAGATTGACTGTGGTTATTGATGAGTTGGAGTTTATTCCAGGTGCTGACATGCAGAGGGATATATTGATAGAGCTTAGAAAAGAATATGCAAGGGGTATAAAATGACTATAGAAAAATCAAAAGAAATAGATCCAGGTAAAAACATTGTAATGATTGTTTATGGTAGAGCTGGAACTGGTAAAACAACATTTGCATCAACAGCACCAAAGCCATTGATGATAGACTTTGAGAATGGTTCAAAGTTTTTAGGTGAGAGAGGAATTGACATTGATATAATCAGAATGAATAAATGGCTTACTCATGAAGATAAAACGCAGTTGGATTCTGTTATTAAAGATTATGAGTCAATAATTATAGACCCATTAGGTGAGGCTATGGATAAGCTGATTGAATCATCAGAGGTAAATGGTAAAAAGTATAGGGCTTCTGATAACGGTCTCACTATGGCAGGATGGGGAGAAGTTAAAAAGCAGATGAGAAACTTTATAAAGTATTTAAGAGGTACAGGTAAAAACATAATTATCGTTGCTCATGTAAAAGAAATAAATACAGAAGAAGGATTAAGCCATAGAATCCAGGTAGCAACCGGACTTAGTGACGAGATCCCTAATATGGTAGATGTTATTTCCTATATGGGTGTTCAGAAAGTAGAAGATAAAGCAACTAGAGTTTTATTTACACCTCAACAGGGCGGTAGTTTCGATAGTAAAGATAGAACCGGTAGAGGGATTCCAGAGGTTGTTGAAATATCGGAAAAGAATGGTTGGAATGATTTTATAGCATCAATGAAAGGAGTAACAGAATAATGGCATATGATTTAGACGGTATTCAATACCCATCAGTAACAACAATTACAGGAATGTTAGACAAACCGGCTTTGCTTGGTTGGGCTGCTAGATGCTCAGTTGAGTTTATACAGGAAAACATCGATATAGTAAAAGATCCTGTCGATGTCCATGCCGGAGAAGACATATTAGAACAAGCAAAGAAAGCCTATTGTGTAAAGCGTGATAGTGCTGCTACATCAGGAACAAAATGTCATAAAGCAATTGAGCTATATATTGCTAACGATACAGGAATGACTTTTGAAGTAGAGGCAATGCTTGGAGATGATGATAAAGCACGAACAGGATTTGAAGCTTTTCTTGAATGGGAAAGCGTTAATCATGTAAAATGGTTAGAAACTGAATGTAAAGTAACATCTGTTTTATATGGATATGCCGGCCGATTCGATGCAATAGCAGAAGTGAATGGAGTCAGATACTTGATTGACTTCAAAACATCTTCAGGCGTATATGATGAAATGAGTTATCAACTATGTGCTTATAGACAGGCATATAATGAGCAGTTGGAAGAAGGTCAAGAACCAATTGAGAAACTTGCTATACTTCACCTTGACAAGCTCACAGGAGAGCCAACGTTTAAACCAATCATTAAAAACGTGTTAAGGTATACAGAACTATTCAACACGCTTGTGAGAGCTTATTATCTAATGAAAGATAGAAGGCTAAAAAACAATCCATTTGTACAGAGTTGTAAAGATATTGGTAAGCCTATTGATATTGATAATAAACAAGAAGCGGTATTTTAAATGAAAGTGCTAGTAACTGTCAGTTCAGGAGATGTTGTACAGTTACTAGTCAAAGGCGCTGACATGCCTTTGGTTGGTAAAGAGTACTCATTAGAGAAGATTGTAGATTCTGGAACAGCTAAACAGAACAGAACGTTTCATCCATTACTTGAGTGTCTATATACCTGGATGCTAAAAAATGATACCTATCAATTTGAATCAAACGGAATACAGTATGATTTTAGATGCTCAGATATTGATAAACTCAAAACTATATTTAAAATTAGATATGGCAAAGGCGCTAATAGATGGGAATATGTTGACGATAATTACAACATGGTTGAAGTATTTGATTTAAAAGAGATCCCGACCTATGTAGTATCTGATTTTAGCGAAGGCAACAGGGGAAGAATAAAAGCCTCTCATGCTATATCATGGAAAGAATATGATAAAGATGATAGAAGAAAACTAATTGATAACATGATAAACATAATGAAAACTATCGGTGTAGATTCAGATAAGTTTAATGAAATATTGGATGGTATAAAGCAATGACATTTGATGAAAAAGAAAAAGCACAAGAAAACAAACAGCTATTATTGATTAAACAGAATGGAAAGTGTTTATATTTCAAAGAATGTCATACTGATTTTGTAAAAGATAACATCTACCCTGAAGCAGCACACATAATAATTGACTCAAAAGTTAATATCAGAAAGTATGGATATGAGATTTTAAGACATCCTTTAAACTTTGTGTTAACCTGTAAAAACTGCAATTCAAAAGCAATATTAAACCCAGAAACACAATCAGGAAAAAACCATATACAAATGATTAAAGATGCAATAGCTGAAGAATAATTTATTTCTGTAAAATAATAATAAAAGTGTAAAATAAGTGTTGACAGTATAATGTAAAAGGTGTATACTATTATTAGGTTAAGGAGATAAACGATGACAAAATATAGAATAACATGTGAAAGTTTAGATGGGTCTGACCATACAATAAAATCAAGTACAAAGATGTATACACATGCAGGATTTATTGTAGTTAATGAAAATGATATAATAAAAACATTATGGTGTGGTTATTCAAGTTCTTATGAAAAGGCAAAAAAAAACAAGGGTGAACATTATTTATGTCTTTCTAAAATAGCAAAAATTAAAAAAACAAAACTTACAATCGTAAAGCATATAATTGTTGATGTAGAAAGAACCGAGGCAGTAAAGTGACAATAAATAGAGCTTGGGCAATGCCAAATAGTAATACATTTAGTATAAAGCCAATAGGCGAACTAATAGAAAGATATGGGTTTATAGATGAGCCGTTAACATATTTAGACCCTTTCTGTAGAAACTCTGTATATAAGAAATATTGTATATCAAACGATTTAGACCATTCAATAGATGCTGATTATCACATGGATGCTTTAGAGTTTTTAAAGATGTTTGATAATGAATCAGTACATGGAATTTTATTTGATCCACCATATTCTCCTAGACAAGTTTCAGAATGTTACAAGTCATTAGATATGACTGTAAATATGCAAACTACACAATCAAGTTTTTGGGGTGATCTGAAGAAAGAAATATCAAGAGTATTAACACCTTCAGGTGTATGTATAACATGTGGTTGGAATTCAGGAGGGATCGGAAGGTCAAACGGTTTTGAGATAGAAGAAATATTATTAGTCCCTCATGGTGGATGGCATAATGACACTATTGTAACTGTTGAGAGAAAATCAAGAGACTATAATAATAACTTATTTTAAGGAGAAAACAATGAGAGAAAAACTAAAAGCACTTAGGGAGCGTTACGGATGGACGCAATACGACCTATCCTGTGAGCTAGATGTATCGTTGGATTCAGTAAAACAGTGGGAGAAGAAAAGCAATCCTACAAATCCAGGGATAAAGAACAGGTTTAAACTTAACCAACTATTTGACAAGGCAGGGATAAAATGAAAGACATATTTGAACTAATGAAACTAGAGCCAATTGACACAACATTTCTTGACAGCGTTATTACTCACAAGCTTCCTACTAAATCAGAAGTTGATGCACTGATAAACAACCAGGCAGTAATAGAATTGACAGCTGATGAGATATTACAGCAAGTGCTGGACAGGAGATAGTATGAATCGTAAACACTACAGGTCGAGTAACAGCGAACTCCCAACAAGAAACGGTATATATTCATGCCAATTCTATTGGGGTACAGCACCGGCACGATGGTTGGATGGTAAATGGTATTTTAGGAACTGGGATAAAGTACCGGAAAACTTAGAAGTGAAATGGAGGTGATATGGATAAAATAAGATATAGAGTGTGGAATAAAGAAAAAGAATGTTATTTCATGTTTGACAATACAATAGGATTTAATGGGACAGATTTGATATGGTGTAATCCTGAATTGTTTACAGGATTATTAGATAAGAACTCTGTTGATATATTTGCCGGAGACGTTGTCATAATTACAGCGTTAGCAAACGATCATTCTCAATTAGGGGCAACAGAAGTTATGAATGTATTCTTTTTTATGGGTAATGCTTGTGTTAGATGGGAAAATAATGAAACAGGAATACCAATATATCCTATGATTGTAACACACACAATTGAAGTAATATCGCATATACACCAATCTTGACTAAATAAAAATAGACCGTCAATATGGCGGTCTATTTTATGTCTCATTATATCCTATAATTATAGTAGCTGTTTTATTTCTTCCCATGATTTACCTGTTGTTTTTTCAATTATTTCAGTTATATCTAATTCATCGTGAAAGTACTGTATTTGAATCAAAGCCTCAAGCATTTCTGGTGCTGATGCTATTAATATTGCATTCTTCTGTTGCTCTAAAAATACATCTTCTTTAAGTGCATCTGTCCATCCACCACTATTAGCAATGCAAGTATTTTTGGACATTATTGCAGTAGATGCTCTTTTGTTTACCTCCCAAGGCGCTTTACTTATCCCCAACTTCTCAATAATACTCATCTTGTCTCCTTTTATTTATTATAGTAAATAGTTATGCATACTCTTTTAATTCTTTAAAGCTCCTTAATCCATTTCCAAAATATACAACATCCAATACTACCAATATTTAAAGATAAAAAGTTGACTAAACCATCAAGACCATTAGATAAATTAAAATCATGTCGTATTATTGCAATAGAACCTGATGTTAATAATACATATGTTAGAAATATCCCTACTCCTTTAAAAAACTTGTCATATCTATTCATACTTATCTCCTTAATTTAATATACCTTATTATAGTAAATATATAAATAATAGTCAATACATAATACAAACATCTTGCATACTATCATAATACGTGCTATATTAATTTTAAGAGGTAAAATATGCACAGAACATCACCAAACACAAGAATTACAAGACCGTCAAAAGATACCACAATTATGGTTAGAACTGATGGAAAGCTAAAATCAAGAATATTAGAAGGAGCAGACAAAAAGGGAATAGCAACAATGTCAGATTATATCAGAATGGCAATAATTGAAAAGTTAGAGCGTGATGGTGTTGAATAATGGAATTAGATATTTGGTTCCCATTCTATTATGGTGACTATCTAAAAGATACTATGCAACTATCAGCTGAAAGGCATGGAATATATCTTTTATTGTTAATTCACTGTTGGCAAAATGGATTTATAGAAGATGATATTGACTCAATTTCTATTATAGCAAAACAGCAAAGTGATAGTAAATCTTTGTTGTATATTCTTGGTAAATACTTCATTAAGAAAGGTGATAAATACTACCAAAATAGGATAACAAAAGAGCTTAAATGTGCCAGAGAAAATAAAGCAAAAAATATAGAAAGGGCAAAAATAGCAGCAAAAGCAAGATGGAATAAGGATGCTATAAGCAATGCTAAAAGCATACCGTTAAGCAATGCTACATCGATGCTAGAATCATGCCCTTCACCTTCACCTTCACAAGGTGAAGAGAAAGAAGAAGAATCTTTATCTCCTGACGGAGAAGATTCTGAGGATTGTGATGGCTTATGGAACTAGAAACATTATTATTTAAAAGAGATGAAATATTACAGATATGTGATAACCTAATGGAACACAATATAAGAGATGAACATTTAGATTTCTGGTTAGATAAATTAGTTATTATTTACGACAAGATATTTGAATTGAAATCAAAGACAGGTAATTATGTCAGATAGTGCAATAGAAAAAAAGCATTCAGTATTAACATATTTAAACAACAATATTCCTGAGAGTCCAGAGGCACTATATGATATTCTGTATACCTTCAAGTTTGATGATAACGACATACAAGATATTTTAGATGTGTTCTGTGATTTCTACAAAAACGATATTGAAGTTTCAAGAAAGATGTTACTTGAATACAGAGAGTTCTACAGAAAGAAAAAACGCATTGAAGAACTTGAGCAAAGAGAGATTGAAGAGCAAGAGAAGTTGGAAGAGTTAAGACTAGAAATGTC
>JAPHSW010000094.1 GCA_026196615.1 Gammaproteobacteria bacterium
GACTGCTAGGCAATATAAGTGAGCAAGCACTTACAAACCTTAAAGTAATGCAGTTTGATGCGGTTGAAGTGTTAAAAAAACAAATCCTGGATAATAGCCTAAACTCAGTTTATCTTTTTTTTCCAGATCCATGGCATAAAACACGTCATCATAAACGGCGTATAGTTCAAGATGATTTTGTTCAACTCATCAGACAAAAATTATCTCTTCATGGTCATTTTCATATGGCAACTGATTGGGAACCCTATGCTCAACAGATGCTAGAGACAATGCAAAATGCCCTGGGCTTTAAAAATTATTCTTCTGGTGACGACTATACACCACGTCCAGAATACCGACCTACTACTAAATTTGAACGACGTGGTGAGCGCCTGGGACATGGTGTTTGGGATATTCTCTTTGAAAAAATGAATTAATAACTAATAATAAGTTAAGCGATACTAAGTCACTTTGGTCAATAATGTTTTAGGGATATAAAACGATGAATCTAACTTTGACTCTGGTTCCACCTATTTGGGCTCTAATTGCTGATTTTTTATTACTACCTGTTTTATTCCTTATTTACTATACCTTTCCTCGTCATTGGTTCGCTAAAAATTACAATATTTTTATGGCCGTTTGTGTTGCTTTGATGGTGCTCTGGTTTATGAAAGCAGGTATCCGTGAGGGGATGGAATACCATTTTTTAGGTGCAACCTTACTTACTCTGATGTTTGGCTGGCAATTAGCTATTCTGGGTGTGATTATTGAAGTGATAGTTCTGGTCATTACAGATGTTATTCAGTGGCAAGTACTGGCAGTGAATGTTTTTTTAATGGGGGTGATCCCCGTTATTATTACCTCAATTATTTTATCACTTGTCGAACGTATAGAGAATAATCACTTTATTATTTATTTCTTCGTGGGTGTTTTTGCCAATGCAGCTATCACTGTTGCGGTGACGGTTTATATTGCTTCCTTATTTATGGTCGCAGGCGGTGCTTATACATACGAATATATTACTTATGAGTATACTCCTTATATCTTCTTGATGATTTATCCGGAAGCTTTTTTAACTGGCCTGGTTATGGTTATTATGATTGTTAATTTCCCACAGTGGGTTCGTTCTTTTGATGATAATAAGTATCCATTTGGCAGTAAGAAGTAGTCACTGGTTTCCTTATGCCTAAACTGGCATAATGTAACGTTATTTCTATTTATGTCTGCGAGTGTTCATTTATTAAGGGATTCGCCATAATAGCAATGAATTAATGATTACTAGTCTGGTCTAAATAGACTGATTAGCTCCAAATAAATATGTTTAAGCCTCATCAGGATAATTAATTATGGCAAATGTCGAGTTTGATCCACAACTCATTAAGCGGTACGACAAAGCAGGCCCACGTTATACTTCATATCCAACTGCTGTACAGTTTGGTGAAGAGTATACAGCTGAAACTTACAGACAATTTGCTGAAAAATCCAATCAGTCTCAAAAAGCCTTGTCTCTTTATTTTCATATTCCATTTTGTGATACGGTTTGTTTCTATTGCGGGTGCAATAAAGTGGTCACTAAAGATCGTTCAAAAGCGGCGCCATATCTGGAACGAGTGTATAAAGAAATTGAGATGCAGGCTAAATTATTTGACCCATCTCGTAAGGTTGATCAATTACACTGGGGTGGTGGAACGCCAACTTTTATCAGTCATGATGAAATGCGTGAATTAATGGCTGTCACACGTAAACATTTTAATTTACATGATGATGACTCGGGTGAGTATTCTATTGAAATTGACCCCCGAGAAGTGAGTAGAGAAAGTATTAAATTACTCAGAGAGCTTGGCTTCAACCGTATGAGTTTGGGAGTACAGGATTTTAATCCTGCAGTACAAAAAGCAGTGAACCGTATTCAAAGTCGTGAAGAAACTCTTGCGGCTATGACCGCAGCAAGAGAAGAAAATTTTAAGTCCATCAGTGTTGATTTAATCTATGGCTTACCTTTGCAAACGGTGGAAAGTTTTGATCAAACATTAGATGAGTTGATTGAAATCAGCCCTGATAGAGTCTCAGTTTTTAATTATGCTCATTTGCCTGAACGTTTTAAACCACAACGCCGGATTAATGAGGATGAACTTCCTTCAGCTGCGACTAAACTGGAAATTTTCAAACATTGTATGGAAAAACTCACCAGTGCTGGCTATGTCTACATTGGTATGGATCATTTTGCCAAGCCTGATGATGAACTCACTATTGCTCAAAAAAATGGTGAACTGTACCGAAATTTTCAAGGCTATGCGACACATGCTGACTGTGATTTGGTTGGTATTGGTATTACTTCAATTGGTACCATCTCCAATAGTTTTGCACAAAATGCACGAACAATGGATGAATACAACGCTAAGATTGATAATGGTGAATTAGCCATTTTTAGAGGCGTTGAAATTGATAATGATGATTTAATTCGTCGTGAAGCTATTATGCAACTTATTTGCCATTTTAAACTGGACTTTAATACTGTTGAAAAACGCTTTGATATTAATTTTAATGAGTATTTTTCAGAAGAATTAGAGCGTTATAAAACGATGGTTGAAGACGGTCTCATCACAATGGATGAGCAAAGCATTGAAGTCACTGCAAGGGGACGTTTATTGATTCGTAATATCTGTATGGTATTTGATCGATATATCAAGCCTGATGAGCAGACACAACGCTTCTCAAAACTCATCTAAAAAATCAAATCAGATACATTTATAGGAAAGTTTGGCATTTAGGTCAAATTTTTCCTATACTTTTATTATTTTAATCGTATTAAAAACGAGATAAATAATGAAGGTTCCCCTCTACAGTAAAATATTTTCATTTCTGACCTTCTTCTTTCTTTTTCATTCCACTTTATTGGCTCAAAATAATAATCCAGACTCTATAAATCCTCATAATTTTGAACAAGAAACCATTGAATCCACTTCTATTTTTACGAATGGTTTAAAAATAGTTTATCGTCTTGATAGTGCTCCCATGCAATTTCAAAATGAAGAGGGAAATGCGGATGGGATTATAATTGACTTATGGCGCTTATGGTCGATTAAGTCAGGGATTCCTGTTCACTTTATTGGTGCTTATAATAAAGATGCTCAAAATATGGTAATCGATGGCCGAGCTGATATAAATGCTGGCTTATTTGAAAGCAAGAAACGTGCAGAATTTATGGATTTTTCTGCTCCCATTATTGATAGTCCTTATTATATTTTTTATTTACCTTCAATTGATACAATTCAGTCCATTGATGATTTTAATAATTATGCTCTTGGGGTTACACGAGGGAGTTTCCACGAAAACTATTTCCGTGAACATTATCCAGAAATTAATCTAACATTATTTGATGGTTATCAAAACATGTTTGCTGCAGCAAAAAGTGGAGACATTCAAGGTTTTGTCACACAGCCGCATTATTTAAAATATTATTTAAATAATGCACAGGATAGCCAAGAAAAAAAGATTCTTTATAAACGAATTGAACCTGATGTTTATACTCGTTCATATAAAGCCTCTGTTGTGAAAGGTAATAAAACTGTTTTGAATATTATTAATCAAAATTTGTCTTTATTAACGGAAGAAGATCGTCGTGTTGTTAGACAATACTGGTTTGGAAAATCTTTTACTCAGAGTGAATTAAATAATGTAAAACCTGAAAAAAAACTAAATTTAACTGATGAAGAAAAAAAATGGCTAGAACAACATCCTGTCATTGATATAGGAGTTGATGGTAACTGGCCACCGATTGATTTTATGGATAATGAGGGTGAACACAATGGTATTGTTCATGATTTTATCGAAAATATTTCACAGCAATTAGGTGTTGAATTAAATATTGTACCAGGTCCAACATTTAATAAAATGTTGGATAAAGTAAAAAAAGGAGAATTAAAATTTGCAACAACAATTGTAAAAACAGAAGAACGCAGTGAGAATCTTTGGTTTTCTGAACCTTATTTTACAGCTTATAAAGTTATTCTTTCCAGAAAGGGAGGTACATCATATTACTCCCCTGAAGAATTATCTGGAAAAGTTGTCGTTATGGAAGAAGGCTATTTTACTATAAAAATATTAGAGAATCTTTACCCAGAAATTAAAATTAAGCAGGTTCCCTCTACTTTAGATGCTTTAAATGAAGTTTCCTGGGGAAAAGCTGATGCCTATATTGGTAATGGTGCTGTTGTTCAATGGCTAATGCAGGCACATCAAATTTCAAACCTGGAGGTCTCTGGTGATTCAAAAATTAAGCCATCACCTCAACGGTTTGCTGTAAATAAAGATCCACAATGGCAACCCTTGGTTGGGATAATAAATAAAGCCCTCAAGAATATTGATACCAGACAGAGAAATAAAATATATCAACAATGGTTAAGTGACAGTCGTTTTGTTGATAAAACATCTCATGCTTTGAACTTAACATCTGAAGAACGAAATTGGTTGAAAGAACATCCTGTCATTGATATAGGAGTTGATGGTAATTGGCCTCCAATTGATTTTTTGAATTCAGAAGGTGAGCATTCAGGTATCGCTCATGACTTTATGACAAAAATATCTGACCTTTTAAATGTTGAATTTAATGTTATTACAGGCCCAACTTTCAATGAAATGTTATCGAAACTAACAAAGGGCAAGCTAAAACTGGCTACTTCAATTGTAAAAACACGAGAACGTTCAAAAAAATTATGGTTTACTGATCCTTTTTTTACTGTTCAAAAAGTAATTATTTCTAAAAAACATTCACACTCATTTCGTACTGCTGAATCATTATTTGGAAAACTTGTTGCTATTGAAAATGGCTTTTCGACGATGAAACAACTGCAAAAATTGTATCCTCAAATTCGGTTGAAACCTGTTGAGTCAACACTTGAAGCATTAAAAAAAGTTTCGTGGGGTGATGTAGATGCTTATATTGGTAATTCAGCAGTAGCTCAGTGGATTATACAAGAAAATCAAATTACTAATATAGAATTTACAGGTGATCCTAATTTGGGACCAGCACCTCAACGATTTGCAATTCATAAAGATAGTCAATGGGAGCCTCTTGTTGGAATATTAAATAAGGCTCTTGAAAAAATTAGTATTGAGCAGCGTAGCACAATCTATCAACGCTGGTTAGGTATCTCAGATCTTTCACAAGATATTTCAAAAAGACTTAAATTAACGATAGAAGAATTGAGGTGGTTAGAACAACATCCTGAAATCCGATTGGGTGTTGATACTTCGTGGCCTCCCATTGAATTTATTGATAATAATGGAAGTTATCAAGGTCTCTCTTCAGAGTTTATTAAAGTCATGTCTCGCACTCTACAATTAACAATGACCCCCATAAAAGATCAAACATGGCCTGAAGTAATGGAGCATGCAAAAAATAAAAAACTTGATATGCTTCCTGCAATAATGAAGTCAGATAGCCGTGAAGATTTTTTAAATTTTACTCAATCCTATCTAAATTTTCCTTTTGTAATTTTTGTCAGAGATGATGAAACTTATACCACAGAACTATCTGATTTATATGGTAAAAGAGTAGCTGTGGAGAAGGCATATGTTACACAAGAATATTTACAACGAGATCATCCTAAAATTAATTTAGTTGAAGTAAAAAACACACGAGAAGGATTAAAAAAAGTATCGATTGGTCAAGCTGATGCCTATGTTGGTAATCTCACTGTAGGTAGTTATCTGATTACAAGAGATGGAATTTCTAATATTAAAGTAGGTGGAACAACACCCTATACTTTTGATCTGAGAATGGGAGTTAGAAAAGATTGGCCAGAATTAGTTTCAATTATTAATAAATTTTTAAATGCCATTTCAACCGAAGAAAAATCTCAGATTCGTCAAAAATGGTTGTCTGTCAAGTATGATGTGAATGTTGATAATTTGATTGTTAAGCAAGTTATCATAGGTGCTTCAATATTATTGTTACTTAGTCTTATATGGATTCTTTATATAAGGCGAAAACAAAAACAATTAAGTCAGAGTGAAGAGCAGCTCAGTAAGATTATTAATACTATACCACTTGCTATTGTTCTCTCTGATACAAATGGCGTGATCATAAAAGCAAATCCACATGTTTGTGAGGAACTTCAAACAAATGATGATAGTGTTCTTGGCCGTAATATGCAGGAATTCTATAGTGATATTAATGAAAGAGAATTTGTTTTAAAAAGTCTTAAAGAGAAAGGAATAGCTAAAGATATTCAAGTTCATTTTCGTACTGATACTGGTAATATTATTACTGGCTTACTATCTGCTATTCCTATACGTTTAGGTCATCAGATTTTAAATCTGGGTATGTTTGTCAATTTAAGTAAACGTATAAGAATGGAAGAAGCACTTAAAAAAGCAAAAGAAGAATCAGAACAATCAAGTCAATTTAAAAGTGATTTTTTAGCTAATATGAGTCATGAAATTCGTACACCAATGAATGCGATTATTGGTATGAGTCATTTGGCATTACAAACTGAGTTAAATGATAAACAATTTGATTATATTGATAAGGTAAAGGTCTCAGCACATAATCTATTGGGAATTATTAATGATATTTTAGATTTTTCAAAAATCGAGGCTGGCAAGTTACATATTGAAAAAATACCATTTAGCCTTGATGAAATTATGGAAAATTTAGCCAGTATGGTGAGCTTGAAAGCAGAAGAAAAAGGCATTGAATTACTTTTTAGTAGAGATCTTTTTATTGCTGATGATTTGATTGGTGATCCTTTGAGGCTGGGACAGGTTTTAGTTAATCTTGTTCAAAATGCAATCAAATTTACGGAACAGGGAGAAGTCATTATTTCTGTGAAACTATTTCATGTAAAAGAAAATAATATTGAAATATGTTTTTCAGTTTGTGATTCTGGTATGGGAATTGATTCTGAAAGGGTTCAGCATTTATTTGATCCCTTTGTTCAGGCAGATAGTTCTATTAGCAGAAAGCATGGTGGAACAGGATTGGGTTTGAGCATATCAAAACAAATAGTTGAGCTTATGGGAGGCACTTTAAGCGTCACCAGTGAGCTTGGAAAAGGTAGTACCTTCAGCTTTGTAATAAATTTTGAAAAACAAAGAGATGCCAGAAACAAGCAATATTATCTTGAACCTGATTTGCGGGAAACACGAGTTTTATTGGTGGATGATAACCCAATGGCACGGAAAATATTGCAAGAAATGTTAGAGTCTTTTTCATTTCATGTTGATGTGGCAAGCTCGGCTCAAGATGCTTATGAAATACTGAATCAGAATGACATGAAAGTACCTGATTTTTCAAAATCGATTGATCTGATTCTTATGGATTGGCGAATGCCTGATGTTAATGGTCTTGATGCTGCCACCTTTATTCAAACGAAAATGTCATTGAAGAAGGTTCCAAAAATAATTCTAATAACAGCTTATGGGCGTGAGGAAATACTGAAAAAGGCTGAAAAAGCTGAACTGGATGGCTTTTTAATTAAACCCATTAATCCATCAACTTTATTCGATACCATTATGGCTGTGTTTAATAAAGATAAAACTCATCAACAACGAAGACAAACTAATCTTTTTTCCAGACGACTTAAAGGCATGGTTTTATTGGTTGAAGATAATCCTATTAACCAGCAAGTAGCTCAGGAGATTCTTGAAGGTTTTGGCCTATTAGTTATTATTGCTAAAGATGGTTATGAGGCTATTGAACAGATTCATCAAACAAATTTTGATGTGGTGCTTATGGACATCCAAATGCCGGGAATGGATGGTCTTGAAGCTACTCAACTTATTCGTTCTGAAGAACAATTTGCCGAGTTACCGATTATTGCCATGACTGCCCATGCAATGCAAGGTGATAAAGACATTTGTCTTAATATAGGAATGAATGACTATTTATCAAAACCAATTGATCCTGAAAGATTGTTGGATACATTGACGAAGTGGCTTGGCGATGATTTTGTTAATAAGAATTATACTATCGATGTTGTAGAAGAAATTAATAGTTCTTTACCAGAAGATTTGCCTGGAATTGATCTGCCATGGGGATTAAAGAGAGTGGGAGGCAATCAGAAATTATTCTTGAAACTATTAATCGATTTTAATAGGAATCATTCAAGCTGTTGCCAGCAATTAGAACAAATGTTGAATGAAAAGAGTATTGATGAGGCCCTTCGGTTAGTTCATACCATTCATGGAGTTGCGGGTAATATTGGTGCCAGGAATTTACAAAAGGCGGCTAAAAATATTGAAATTTTATTAAGAGAAAATAATGAAGACAATGGGCAGTGGGCCTCATTGACAAAAAATTTCTGCGAGCAGTCAAATATTGTTTTTAATGGCCTGAATTCTATTGCCAACTTAGATGAAAATGGCAATACTGATATCCCTCTTTTTTCTTCTGAGGAAAAGCTTAAGGAGCTTCCTGATTTGATTAAAAACTTTGAAAAACTCCTGAATGAAGGTGATTCTAAAGCGCTTGCGACTATGGATTCTTTTAAAAATATGATAAGTTCAACAGGAAAAGACTTTGATAAACAGCTAGTCATATTACTGGAACAACAAATTAATGACTATGAGTATGAGGGTGCTATCGATACTTTAAGGCAATTAACTCAGATTGTGTTACCTAAAACTTAGAATGAGATGTTTGGATGGAAAAATACGTGTCACGAATATTAGTAGTTGATGATGAAACTTTTTATATTGATGTTTTGGTTAATCTTTTACAAGATGACTATCAGGTTTCAGTTGCTAAAAATGGGCAGGCAGCATTAAAACGGGCATTGAGTACAACGCCTCCGGATCTGATTTTATTGGATGTTCTAATGCCTGATATTGATGGTTATGAAGTCTGTCGCCAACTAAAAATGGATACCAGGACGCAGAATATTCCTATTATTTTCTTGACGGTTAAAAGTGAAGTTGATGATGAAATAAAAGGCTTTGAGCTTGGTGCTGTGGATTATATTTCTAAGCCAATGAGCCCACCGATCGTTAAAACGCGAGTTAAAAATCACTTAATGCTCACTCAAGCACGACAAGCCTTAGAAGATCAGACCAAGCTGCTGGAGCAGCAAGTTAAGGAAAGAACACTAGAAATTAATCGTACTCAGGATGTGGCCATCTACTGTATGGCATCATTAGCGGAAACACGTGATAACGAAACAGGTTACCACATTAGACGCACACAGCATTATGTACGCCTTTTATCCGATTGTTTAAAAACACATCCAGCTTTTAGTTCTTATTTAGATGAAAATACCATTTCATTATTGTTTAAATCAGCTCCATTGCATGATATTGGTAAAGTTGGTGTTCCAGACAGCATTCTGCTTAAACCTGGAAAATTGAATGAGGATGAATGGCGGCAAATGAAATGTCATGCTCAAATTGGACATGATGCATTGTTCCAGGCAGAGAAAGAACTGGGCAGTTCTTCTTTTTTAGAAATTGCCAGAGAAATTGCACTGACCCATCATGAACGCTGGGATGGTAATGGGTATCCTCATGGGTTGAAAGAATCGGATATACCTATTTCAGGACGCCTTATGGCTATTGCTGATGTTTATGATGCTTTGATTAGTAAGCGTGTATATAAAGAAGCATTTTCACATGACGAGGCAGTTAAACTGATTCTCAGTGAGAAAGGGACGCATTTTGATCCCGATGTAGTTGATGCATTCGAGCAGCTTAAAGATGAATTTAAGCGTATTGCAACAGCATTCAGAGATTAATTTTAGTTATTCATTTTTTATCGAGAAATATTTATGTATTCATCATCACTAACAAGTAGTACCCAAACCACATTAAATGACTTTAAACTTGATGGTATGATGATTCGTTATAGTCAGTTTGTACCTCGATTGTATAATTTTTGTCTGTCGCAAGGAATGGAACCAGGAAAAATTATGCCTTCCAGGGCATTTTGTTCGGATGAAAGCCAGGGGTTTCCCATCATACTATTGGCAAAGCAATTCGGTGCTTTTCCATTTAATCATGGCATGGTTGGAGGAATTGTTTCAACTGGTCGCCATGGCCCTCATGCCTCACATGGAGAAGATCTTATGATCATCCAGGCAACCCATGTGGGTTATGAGCCTGAAAATCAAGAGTTTGGAATTTATCGTCGAATTCAAACTAATGATTGCCATCACAGTAGTAACTGCGGAAAGATTGCGGGAACATTAAAATGGTATCTTGATGAGTATAAATTTGCTTGTGAAAATATATATTTGGAGAAGGACAGTCATGGCCAACTTCAAATATCGATAAATAATTTATTGCTCCATAAAGAACGGGAAGAAGGCTTAATACTGGATCTGGATAAGTTGATTGCAATCGATCTTAATGGTAATGCACAACTGATACGCTCATTGAGTACCGCACGTTGTTTTAAAGCTTCTCCTGCATTTCTTAAAAACTTAAAAAGTGTTGTGGACAATTGGCCTAATGGAAAAAAAATTGAAATAGGTGACTTGTTAACACCAGAATTATTCAAGTTTAGACGTCAAATTAATGATGAAGTTGAAGGTCCGGGGCATCTGGAAAAAAATCTAATTGAGCCGATGCCATGGATTGTAACTCATCCTGCTCCCACTTTGGCTTCAGCACAGATTCTAACTCAGATTGAATTTGATCGAACCTATCGTACGATAATAAATGAATCGGGTTATAAAAATCATAATTTGATATTTATTTCAGGATTAAACATTGATATTTCTCCACGAAATGATCAAATATTTCCGCTTACTAAGTTTGTACCATGGGCTGCTTTTATTCAAAAAACAGATGGTAGTCACTCCATTTTGGAGCAACAAGAGCTATATGATGCACTCATGGAGTTAGAGGTGCATAATGAAAAACAAATTAATCTTGAGCATGAGATACAGATCATGGAAGAAACGGATGAAGTTCAAATCTCGTATGATTTTTTATTAAATAGATAATTTTATTGCAACAGAATTCATTTTCTCTAGATTTAAAATGGTTTTGAACTTTTTCAAAATCATTTTATCCTCTCTAAAAACAGCTTTTTGTCCATTAGCTTGCCAATTTTACAAACATCGACTAATTTTTAAACAGGTTTACATTTTTTAGGAAAGACAATGTCTGAAGAAAAACGTATTTTAGTGGTTGATGATAGTCTTGTATCTAGAATGATGATAAAAAAAGGTCTTGAAGATTTACGACCTCAATGGAATTTATCAGAAGCTAAAGATTCTGAAACTGCATTATTTATGGTTGAAGAGCAGGAGTTTGATTGTTTTAGCCTTGATTTTAATATGCCAGGAATGAATGGTTTGGAGCTTATGGCAAAACTGAATGATTTCTTTCCAGAGACAAAAAAAGCTTTATTAACAGCCAATATTCAAGATTCTATCCAGAAAAAAACAAGTTCTCTTGGTGGTCGGTGTATTAATAAACCGATATCAGAAGAATCAATTAAACAACTCGTTGCTTATTTTGACGAATAAGCTTGATGATAAATGTAAATGAAGAGTCATAATGAGTAAACCAACACAAGAACTGACTGAATTGGAACTTGACCTGTTAACTGAGTTATTTAATGTCGGCATTGGTCGGTCAGCTTCAGCGTTAAGTGAAATGCTGAAGCAGGAAATTAAATTGTCGGTTCCAGAAATTTCTTTTTGTAGTTTGGAGGAATTACTACAGCAATTTAAAAGTGAAGACAGTATCATTTCTATTTCTCAGGATATTTCAGGACCTTTTGATATGCAATCAATGTTGCTTTTTCCAGAAAGTGGAAGCCTGGATGTTATCAGGGCAATGTTGGGTGATCATTTGAGTGATGAAATGGCAACTGAGTTACAACAAGAAGCATTTACTGAAATTGGCAATATTGTGCTCAATGCCTGTATTGGAATAATTGCCAAGATGCTGGATGATACTTTTACCATTGATTTACCGAAATTTAGTGATGAAAAGCCTGAGAATTTATTTAAACGCAGTTATTTGCATGATTCCCAAATTATTATGTCTATGCAGGTAGATTTAACACTGACAAGTAATTGTGTCAGTGGTCATATTGCTTTTATCCTTGGTTCTGTTTCTATGGACAATATTAAAGGGCACTTAAATAAAATAATTAATGGAGTTTAAGCCTGTGTTTGACTCTATATTCAGTAATAACTCTATTTTACTCAATGCAATTAGCACGGGGTTGGTTGTTCTTGATAAAGAGTTAAAAATAGTACATTGGAATCGTTGGGTTGCTAATGCCAGTGGTATTTCTCCTGAAGAAGCTTATCAAAAAAACTTGTTGGAAATATTTCCAACGCTTGAAAGTAGCCGAATTTATCACGCAATTCAGGCTAACTTTGAATTAGGTTTACCGGCGGTTATTTCAAATATATTTAACCAGTCACCCTTACCACTTTTCTCCAATGTGAAAGACACCTCCGATGAGAAAATACCTCTGCTTCAACATATACAAATTACCCAAATTCGAGCTGAAAATCATAATGGAAAAAAACAGGATGAAGCTTATTGTTTAATACACATAACAGATGTAACTGCTGGAGTGAAGCGAGAAAAAGAACTGGAAAAACATATAAACGAACGTAAACTTGCTGAAGAAGCAATGAGTGAAGCACGGCGTATTGCGGAGATGGCCAATTATGCAAAATCACAATTTCTGGCAAATATTAGTCATGAATTAAGGACACCGCTTAATGGTATCATGGGTATTGTTGAACTATTAAAAGAATGTCAGATGGATGAAGAGGCAAGTAGTTATATTGAGCCTCTTAGTGATTCCAGTCAGTCTTTGTTTAGGATTATTAATGATGTACTGGACTATAGCCAAATCGACTCTGAAAGTATTATTCTGAAACCTGTTTCATTTAATTTAAAAAAATTTATAGAAAATATTGAGAGTCTAACTAGACAAAAAGCCTCAGAAAAAAACTTGTCTTTTAAACTTATTCTCTCTGATATAATGCCCAATAAAGTGATTGCAGATCAAGAGCGCTTAAATCAGATTTTAAACAATTTGCTTGATAATGCGATTAAATTTACTGAAGTGGGTACAGTTTCTTTATGTATAGAAGTTCTTGACAAAGATTCATCACATATTATTTTTAAAATGAGTGTTAAAGATACTGGTATTGGTATTGTTGAAAAAAAACAGATGTCCATTTTTGATTCTTTTTCACAAGCAGATGGTTCATCAACTAGAAAATATAATGGTGCTGGACTAGGTTTAGCGATAAGCAAACAATTGGTTGACTTAATGGGAGGGAATTTGGTGGTAGAGAGTAAATTAGGAGAAGGTTCAATTTTTAGTTTTAAGACTGAAGGATCCCCACAAATTTAAGCCATTGTTCCGAGACACATCACATCTTGGTTCAATTGTTTAAATACATGCTTTAAATCCTTCATGTAAATTTTA
>JAPHSW010000170.1 GCA_026196615.1 Gammaproteobacteria bacterium
TCAATTTGTCTCTTATGTTTTTTATATAAAAAATTTCGTTATATAAAAGTATAGTGAGAAAAATGATTTTTTATACATAAAGCCTTATAAATTTATATTTGGTCGATTTATAGGGCTTATAACCTTTATAATAATAGGTTTATTCAAAGATTTATTATTTCAAAAATAATAAATTTAAGAAAATAAATTTAAGAAAATAAATTTTCAAAAAATCCTAATAATGTGGGGGAGGTGGTTCTGGAGAGTCTTTTGTATTGGTTTCTTGTAAATCACTGACTTTATTCTGTAGTTGTTCCATATGCCGAACTAATGTATCAAGAGTGGTTTGGTGCTTGATAATGATTTGGTTGAGTTGCTCAATGGTATCTTCCTGATGAGCATTTTTTATTTCCAGTTCCATAACGCGATTTTCTATATCTGACATAGTGAAGCCCTTGTCTAACTAAATATATTGCTATTTCTGTGTGTTAATAAGGTTTATGATAAAAATTTGTTAAAATAATCCTTTAATCAATATCAACCAAATAGATTTTAACCGATTTTAATATAAATAATGATAAATACTGATGTTTTAATTATTGGAGCCAGTGCTTCTGGTCTTATGTGTGCAATTGAAGCAGGCAAGAGAAACCGACAGGTGATCGTGCTTGATCATGCAGCAAAGGCAGGAAAAAAGATCCGTATTTCAGGTGGAGGGCGGTGTAACTTCACCAATTATGATGTCACTGCCAATCATTACCTTTCTGAAAATAAACACTTTTGTAAGTCAGCATTGTCTCGATATCAATATTATGACTTTCTCAGTCTTATGGCTGAGTATGATATTCCATGGCATGAACGCGAACATGGGCAGTTATTCTGTGATCGAAGTGCAAATGATGTGGTTCAGATGCTTTTATCAGAATGTAAAAAATACGGTGTTAAGATTCAATTGGATGCACATATTGAACAGATTAGTAAAGCCGATAATGACAATTCAAACTCTCATTCAGATCAATTTTATGTGAACTCATCACAGGGAAAATATCAGGCAGAGTCACTTGTTGTTGCCACTGGTGGCTTATCGGTCAGTAAGATGGGGGCCAGTGATTTTGGCTTACGTTTAGCTAAACAGTTTGGCTTGAATACAATACCAACTCGTCCAGGGCTAGTGCCTTTAACATATAGCTCAAAGGATACTCTTAGATATAAACAGTTATCCGGTATCGCAATTGAAGCAGAACTCAGTTATGGCAATCAGTTATTTAAAGAAAATTTACTGTTTACTCATAAGGGAATCAGTGGGCCTGCTGTGTTGCAAATATCATCTTATTGGAAAGTTGAGAATAATCAATCAGGAAAAAGTATCCACATTAAATTATTGCCTGAACTCAATCTTCATGAATGGCTATTGGAACAACAAACTCAACAAGCAAAAGTTTTAGTTAAAAATATCCTTTCCAGAAAAATACCTAAACGACTTGCTGAGTGCTTCTGTCAAATCCATGGGATTGATAAACCTATAAATCAATACAATTCTTTGGAGCTAAAAACAATCGCCGATGTTTTTCAAAATTGGAATTTTTGGCCAGATGGAACAGAAGGATATCGAGTCGCTGAAGTGACTGTCGGTGGTGTTGATACCAATGACTTATCATCTAAAACTATGGAAGCAAAACAAGTTGATGGCTTATTTTTTATAGGTGAAGTCGTTGATGTAACAGGTCATCTTGGAGGATACAACTTTCAATGGGCATGGTCATCAGGCTATACGGCAGGGCAGTTTGTTTGATTTTTGTATAAAAGTATCTAGAGGTCATCAGAAAGTTAGAATGGTTTCAGTGATGGGAAGAGTCTTCTTTAAATTTAAGTTACCTTTTATTATGAATAACGATCTGTTTAATGTTACTCCAAGCATTGCTTAGATTGTGTGTAGGATTATAAGTTGAAACGAGTTAACATTAAACAGCTTGCCATATTTTTATTCATGTATTTCAAGATATGCTTTTGCAAATTCACTAATATCATTATCAGATGAATGAGAGAATTTTTCCATATATTTCTTTGTTAATGGATGACGATATTCTGAAATTAGAATAACAAGATCATAAAGTAGATATTCATCATTAAAGACAAAAAGGCGTTTAAGAAATTCAGGGGATTCTTTTTTCCATTTACCCTGTAAACGACATACAGCTTCCCAGAGCTTATCTATATCACTACTTGTTAATAAAATTTCCTTTGCTTCATATCTTGATATTTTATTTTCATTTTTTTCTTTTAATCTATTTGTTTTATAACCTCCATCTTGAATACACATTGGGCATGGGCAAGGTTTTTTACCATGTGCATTCGGCATATACCTCCAACCCATTGGTTTCTTTATATGTCTAATTTTCAAAATTTCTTTTGGTTCTATTTTTCTTTCTATAAAAAATTCATATCCATATTTACTTTCTGACTTCATGAATTTATCAATTGCGATATTAAGTGGCATTTTTTCGTGATTTTCATTATATTTTCCAAACCAAATTATTTCATTATTTTTGATCTTAAAATCTACTGCTATACAGTTTTTTATTCCACTCCTTTTTAATTCTCTTGCCCATTGATGTGCTATCAAAAACTGTTCAGAGTGAGGCATAAAAAAAACAATATTACCATACCCTGTTTTAATGCCTGATTGTAAAATACTTTTCTTATTTTTTTCACTTGAAATATGTACTAATATTGCCATGTTTATAAATATACGTTATTTTTAGTAAGTGGTGTGGCAAGGAAATAAGTCGATAAAAAATGACTCTTGCGAAACACTCTATAGTTGTTTAATAATTGCTAAGCTTGGTGTTCAAAATTCCATTTCCTAAATCTCGTTAGCTAATAGAGTCAACCTTTTGCCTATCCTTTATGTATCCAAGTTGGAATAACTCTAATGCTATGTTCTTTAATTTTGATGTTTCTTTTCTTGAACGATTTTGGTTCTTAACAAGTTTTTCGTAATCATTAATCATACTCTTAATGTTATGGTCTTTTTTTCGACAATCAATACATTTTACACAATCCGAATCAACGTAAAATCTTAGTATTTCAAACCAATATTTTTGCTCTTGTGCAAAGAATAAAAACCAATGGTTACAGTCTCTGCATTTCTTTTCTATATCAACATATATTTCTATTGGATAAACAGAGTAATTTTGTAAATTTGTATCAGCGAGAATAGCAGTTTCTGGAAATATTGATGTTTCATCATACTGCCAGTGTGCTTGTAAAATTTTGCTTGTTGGGTAACATGCTCCAGTATAAATTGGTTTATCACCGTAGCGTGGATGATAAACATATGACTTATACATACTCTTACGTTTTTTTGACATATGAATTCCAAAAGTGGAGTTACCCACGACTAGGTGAGAGATAAAGTTGAGTGGAACCTTTATTTTAAATGAAAGGGTTGACACCACAGTTTCTGGTTAGTGCTCACTTTCTGCAAACTTGTTTAATAATTTTTTTCTAAAGTAAATTGGAGTCAATAGTGCTGTAGGATAAATAATAAAAGCTTCAACCAATTCACTATATTCTGCAATGTTTCTAAATAAATTGTCAGCCCATATATAGCCATCTTCAGCTAAATGTGGGCCTAAATAAATAGCCCATGTTTGGAATGGCACAAGTGGCAATGATATTAAATAACTAATGCCACTAGCGTATATTGCACAAGTTACAATAAATTTAAGCTTTTTTTCCGGTTTTTGACCGGGTATATAAGCCACTACTGCTGATAACAGTAGTGGTGTACAGGCAATTACTATAATTCCAAAGCCGGTACCCCACATGATTAAATAATGCTCAAGTTTCATATTTATATTATTTGTGTATTAATGTTCAGTCCTTGGGAAAACTATTGGATAGAAGATTTATTTCGTTTTGCACAATCACTGAGCATATTTTTGAAGACATTAACCATAAATTAGGCATCCAATTAAATAAAAAATTAGTTAATATAATGAAGAATATTCTAGTGAACCACCATGAAGGGACTGCTATGTTTTTTAAAATTTTTTCCATATTATCCCTTCTAAGTATAATGATTCGTTAATTAGTAGACAGAAGCGAAGCTTTTGGCATTTGAGCCTCCGCTTATTAGTAAAAAGTGTCTACTGAAAGCGGGGAAGTCTCAATTTCCCTGAGCATGACCTAATTATGTGCTGATTCTTCATAGTTTATTGCGAATTCTTTGTACTTAACAACAAATTCTTTAGCTTGTTCCATGTTTGCTGGGTAAGGTATAGCGTCTTTGTCACCTGAGCCTACTCTAATTTTTTGGAATCTAAAACCATGTTTAAAAAGAAATTTAATCTTTTGCCACTGCTTCTTATCTGATTTTTTTGGTGCTTTAAAGTGACGACCAAAATTATAAGAAGGCTCACCACATTCAGGACATTTAAGTTCTAATGGGACTCCTTCAGTAAGAATAAATTCTCTTTTAAATGATTTACAACACTTCAAGCAAGCAAAAGCCATATTGTATGGAGTATAGTTTTTGTTCATTTAGAGTTATTAGCCTTTTCCTTTCGAATTTTCTTACGTTCTTGTTTATTTGGCAAATTTTTTCGAGTGGAAAGTATGCTTTTTAATTCTTCATATGCTTTTTGCCATTCAGGCGTGTCTTTGAACTCTATGAAACCAGTATTTTTAGGTAATGGTTTAGTTTCATAATTATTACGATCTGATACTTCAAAGGCTTCTTCACATTTTAGTAAA
>JAPHSW010000206.1 GCA_026196615.1 Gammaproteobacteria bacterium
CCAACATATCCATAAGTATTCAACCCTCCATTAAGACCAATAGGGTCACTAGTGATGTACCTCCCCAGACTTGGGTCATAATATCGATGGTAGTTGTAATGCAACCCACTCTCATCATCATAATACTGCCCCGCAAAGCGCAATGGATTCTCTACCGTCTCAACCAACAGACTTACTTGACCAAACGCATCATAATCCGCCGACCAAACCACTACCTGATTTTGGTCCGTCATCCTCTGCGGCGTCCCTAAATGGTCTCTATGATAATAGTAAATCCCCGCATTTTGTCCATACTTAATCAAAGCCATCGGCTCTGACTGATAATACACATACTCCCGGATTAAATTGCCTGAGGCATCAGCCTCTGCAATCACTTTGCCATTTTGATTGTAGATAAACTGCGTTTCCAGCCCACTGACTATCTTAATGGTTCGTTCACCATAGGCATTATAAAGATAATTCGCTGTCTGAGCACCATTGACCAAAGTACTTAACCGATTGGCATCATTATAAGTCAGTGTCATCCCATGCAATAAGGTACTATTCCCATTTAAATCATACGTCACTGTCTGACTCTGTATCCCATTGAGTTCATCTACCTGATTGGCCGTTGCACTATAGGTCAATAAGGTGATTAAGCTATTGTCTTTGGTTTCCTTAGTCCGATTCCCTACCCCGTCATACTCATATTTCAAATTCCCTAGAACACTGGTGGCATCGTTTAATCGGTCCAATAAATCATAATCAAAACTCTGATTGCGCGTACTATCATGGGCATCCATAATGGCAATCACATTATCCACTAAATTGTACTGCTGACTGCGTGAATAAACGGAACCACTTTGTAAGCTGGTCAAACGGTAGTTTTGGTCATAGCCCTGAGTATGAAGCAAACCATTCCCCAGAAGGTATTGTTTAATCCCCCCATAAGGCATCATTTGTTTTTGTTCTAAAATGACCTCTTCTGTGCTGTTATAAATGCTTTTTATCCCGGTGACTTCATTATTGGCATCTCGGGTGTATTCAATGACACGGCCACTGGGATAGGTCATCTGAGTCAGGCGGTTATTGGTATCGTATTGATAGCCCATACTATAGGTCTGTGAGGCAATCTGTTGACTCACCTGAGTCAATCGTCCCCAGATATCATAGCTATAGTCCGTACTGCCACTGGCGTCAGTGATTTGACTGAGCTTGCCCAGACCATTGGTATTCTGGTCATACACAAAGCTCTGGTTCAAACTGCTGTCCGGATAGCTGATGGATTTCAGTCGATTCAACTCATCATAGGTATAGTTGCTCACCACACTGCGGGCATCGGTCAGCGTTTGCAGTTGCCCTACAGGGTTGTAAGTGTAAGAGGTGGTACCACTATCCGGACTGCTCTGTTGGGTTTTCTGTCCCAGAGCATTATAAGTATACTGGGTCACCAGTAAGCGTGGGTCAGTGACTTTTTCTAACCAGCCCCGGCTGTTGTATTCATAGCTCGTGGTCTGGTTATCGGCGTCTTGTTCACTGAGTAATTGACCCACTAAGTCATAGTTATAATTCGTCTGGCGATTCAGGGCATCAGTGATTTTGGTCACCGCCCCCAGAGCATTGTATTGATACTGGGTCTTTTCATTACTTTGAGCACCAATCTGAGCACTCATGCGACCCAGAGTGTCAAACTCTGAATGGTCTATTTGTACCACGGCCCCACTGCTGTCTTTGGTTTGCTGTTGTATCTGGTTGCCCCAGACATCCAGCGTATAGTTGAGGGTTTCGTTTTTATAGTTGCTCAGCTGAATCAGGCGCTGATTGACATCATACGCAAAGGTTGAGGTCTGATTTAAACTATTGGTCACACTGTGCACATTGCCTTCACTGTCATAGGTCAGGTGACTTAAGGTCACCAGAGTGCCTGACGCATCCTGACGTTGTATTTTCTCCAATAGGTTACGACTGTTATAAGTCAGTGTGATGTGGTCCAGTTGATCGTTGGGGCTGGTGCGATCGCTGATTAACTGGATTAAATTACCCCGACTATCGTATTGATAACGAGTAATATGACCCAGTGCATTGGTGGTTTTTATTAAACGATTGGATTGATCGTATTCTGACTGTTCGATATTTCCATTGGCATCCGTGACCTGAGTGATATTACCTTGAGCGTCATAGTCATAGCGGGTTTGAAGTTGGGTACCAAAACCATTATGAGTCACTTTCGTGGGGTACAGGCCATTATAAGCGGCACCATATTCCAGGGTGATGGTATGACCATCAGGCAGTGTGATGGTAACAGGTGCACCATGACCATTGTAGGTGTAATGGGTACTTTGATATTGACCTTCAGCCACTTTGACTCGTTTTTCTTTGAGTGTGCCCGGTAAGCCTTCATAGTTGCTATTATAAAACCACTGGGTCAGAGCCACTTCGGTGGGTGCGCCACTGGAGACCACTTCTTCACTGCTTTTTTGATTGCCTTCATAGGTCCAGGTGGTGGTAATGACTTCGCCATTGTCTAAGGTTTCCTGCTGACTCAGCAGAAGCCCATTGTTTTGATAGGTATAAGTCGTTTGTCCAGCCAAAACGTATTGAGGATTGGCACTAGCCCCCTGAAAGGCATACACTTGTGTTTGTTCTATACGGCCCAGACTGTTCATGGTATAGCGGTATTGGTCGCCATTGGGCAGTTGTTTTTGGGTGATATAGCCGTGTTCATCAAATTGATAGGTGGTGACACTGGTTTCAGGGTTATTGCCCTGTGGGTCTCGACGGGTTTGGGTGGCCACGGTTTCAAACAGGTAGTTGTCGTAATTGAAACTCAGGGTATCAAAACCATAGTCTTCCTGACTGACTCGGTCTTCGGCATCATAGGTCAGTTTGAGCGGTTCACTGCCGGCGCCTAATTGCAGCCAGGTCAGGTTATGTCGGTCCTGGTATTCCCCATCGACAATGTCTTCATAACGATAGGTTTGTATCTGGTTATCCAGTGCATTAACCTGGATGAGATTACCCTGTGTCAGGTTATTGCCGGCATCATCGTGGATATAGGTGATGCTGCGACCATCACTGCTGGTCACCTGACTCAGACGTCCGGTATCTTCGTTATAGGTAAAATCAATATACTGTCCACTGAGTTGAGCATTGGCCAGACGGACCTGAATTCGGGTCAATCGATGGGTATAGGAATACACACCGGGTTTTGACGGGTCGACCGCATAGGGTGAACTGCCCACTAAAGGGAGTTTGCCTCGGGTATCATAGAGGTATTCGTGGCGATTGCCTAAGTGATCGATTTTGGCAATTAATAAGCCTTCTCGACTGTATTGTTGTACACGACCATTGAGAAAGCGTAAGGTAAAGGTGTCGTCAGAATTTTTAGTCAGTTGTGTTTTTTGATTGGTGATGGCGCCTTGATAGGTGCCGCCACTTTGAATGAATTTATCCTGTAGACCACAATGATGACGAATGATGATGCTCTCATCAGGGTATTCATAGAGTTGGTAGTTATGGGAAAAGGCCCAGCCATAACCCAGTGGGCTGTCATAGTCGGATTGACTGCCGTATTCACGCACCAGTCGAATGGGGTAAGCACCCTGAACCACCATATCAATGAGTTGTTTTTTTTCGGCGCCATTGTATAGGACAACTGACTGACCCTGAGTATCAGGGCATTCAGGTGCCTGTGGTTTTGGTAAATCCGGTGGTGTCACTGGTTGTGCGGGTGGATGCGCTAAACTGAGCTGACCAGGTAATGAAAAGAAGACGACCGCCACGAATAAAATTGCTAAGCCAGAGCGCAGGAATCGCGTCAAAGGTTTGTCCGTATCGGTGTTCAGTGGAAATAAGTCGTCCATAATCAGTGCTCTATTGGTTTCTTTGAGAAGTTAATTGCAATTATTGTGCTTCAGTTTGAGGCTGAACCCGTTGTTCATATTCGGCTTTGGCTTTTTTGGCTTTTTTCTGTTTACCCAGTTGCTCATAAGCTTCACTCATGGAAAGCCAGACATCACTGCGCTCAGGATTCATTTCACTGACCTGCTGGTAGTCTTTAATGGCTTTTTTCCATTTTTTTTGATAACCAAAGACCATGGCTCGGCGTACTAAGGCTAATTCTTTGACTTCATTATCGGGGGTGGCTTTAATGAGTCGGGTCAGTTGTTTTTTGGCTTTTTTCCAGCGCTGCATTCGAAAATAACTATCCGACAGGCCTTCTAAGGCTTGTAAATCAGTGTCATTGTCACGCAGGGCAATGAAGTAAATTCGATTGGCCTGGTTAAACGCGCCCTGATTTTTGAGTTGTTCGGCTTTGTCATAATCGGGGGTGCTTTGAGCACTTAAGGGTAAAGAGAGTGACAGGAGTATAAGACACAGTGTATTTAACCAGGTCATTTTTAAAAAGAGTCTCGTCAACTTTTGTCTCATGGTTTGCTGAATCTTACTTGAATTCTTGGTCATATCATTCATTTCTCTTTAGGTGCAACAACAGGTGATGTTGCGGTAGTTTGTTCTGTCACTTTTTGTGCTGGCTTTTCTTCACTTGACTCTGATGCTAACGGTTTTAATTCTGTCGTCTCCTCAGATTCAACTTGCTTAGATGGATGCTGCACATCAATCCAAACACTGGCCGCACCAAAATGGCCATCATAGCCTCTGAGATTAACTGTCAAAAAATGTTCACCCTGAGTAAGTTTCTCAGGATTCAGGTTCCAGGTCATGGGAAAGAAGCCCACTTCGTTTTCGGTATTGTATTGACCATCAATAAATAAAATGGGTTCAAAGCGATCGTTTATCACCCGTTGTTGATCTCCACTTTTGATCATAAAACGAATCGGAATCGTTTCTTGCACAATAGGATAACCTTTATCATTCTTCTTTAAATCATCAGGTAATTTCACAGACACGGTAAAATCACCCCGTTTATTTCTATCTTGTTGATGATGCCCTTTCATCCGTTTTTTGATTTCTTTTTTGGGGGCTCGTTTGATGGTTCGCCAATGTCTATTTTCAATATCAACAATGCTTTGCACTGGCGGGCCAACCAATAAAGTGTTATCACTAAGACTAAAGGCCTGGGCATAAATTTCGATGGTTTCTAATTGAGTTAAATCTAATACTTTTGAGTTATCATAGCCATCCCATTTAAACTGATGTTTACCATAGGCTCGTGGCAGCCAATCTGACAACATGGCTAATAAGGGGCCATTATTGGCAATCCCTGCTCGCAAATTGACTCTAGCGGGTTTAGATAAACGATAGCTTATGACGTTGGTTGATTTATCCCAGACAATATTAGAAACATCCACATATTCACCACCAGTTAAGTCAGAAACATCGTATTCTACTTTTTCACGTTCATTTTCTGCGGTTAAAGTATAACGATAGGCTTCAGCAGGGACAGGACGATTGGCTTGATCTTTTCCATGCCAGAGAAAAAAATGTTCTCCTTTTTCCAAAACCAGATTTGAGCTGATCTGACGTATCATGATTTCTCGATCATCAAAAATAGCCAGTGTCACCATAGCTGGCTGATCCAAAGTAAATCGAATTTTTATTGCTTTAGTCGTATCAAAGTCCAGGTATTTAGGGCTGTGATTGACATGAGATAAACTCAAGGCAAAAAGTGAATGGCTGGCAAGTAAGCATAGAACAGCCAATAAAATAATAAAGGATTTTCTGAATCTAATTTTTATTAAATATGACATAGGTTAAGGCTGTACTTTCTGTAAATGAGACGGTAATTGCGATGTTTGTTCTGACTGTAATGGTTTGGGTTGATAGAGAGGATATCTCGCACCTTCTTTAAAATGCGTCAACTGACGTGCTCCATCTTGACTCTTTGGAGTTATTGCCCAGATATTAACCACACCTGAACGAGTGGATTCAAAGGCAATGGTTTGTTCATTCGATGACCATGTTGGTCTGGCATCCAGACCTGGATTATTGGTCAATGCTCTGGAACCTTTTGCATCACTGATCCATATTTCATAGTTTCCACTGCGATTACTGGAAAAAGCCAAGGCATTAGTCTTTGAAGGGCTGACATCTAAATTGTATAGTTGTTCATGAGTCATTTGTTCCAGAGACTGATCACTTAAAGAGTAACGCCAGATATCATGAGTTTGCTGGTTATTACCTGAGAGAAAATAAAGAGACTGACCGTCTGATGAAAAAATGGGTTCATGTTGGAAACCTTTCATACGTCCAATGGCAATATTTTTTCCGGTTTCTAAAGAGTGTAACCAGAGCTTGCTGTAGATAGTATCTACTGGGATTTGTGAAAAAGCCATGTAACGCCCATCTGGAGAAAGAACAACATCATTGGGTGGATTTTGTTTTTGTGGCAATGATATCACTAGAGGTGTTTCTTTTTTGTCTGATAAGGAGAGTTTAACTAACTCTCCTTGATTGCCGGATATTAGTAATGACTGGTTATCTGGATACCATGAAAGACGACTTTTATCATATGGTGAAGAGGTCAATTGTTCTGTCTGTTGACCATCAACATCCATAAGCCATATTTGCCAGTATAGTTTGTCTAGAGCAATAAAAGCCATTTTATCCTGTGCTACCAGTACTGAACTGGATATCAGAAGAGCGAAAGAGATCGCTATCTGTAGTGGTTTAAGACTATTGCCTAAAATTTTATGATTATTTATCTGTGGTTTATGACTATTCATTTTTTTGGCCTATTGATAAAGCTGTAATGTACCACGGTAGGTGGTTGAACGACCACTTGCCGCACTGGTAGCACGGATCATATAGGTATAAGTCCCTTCTTCATCTACAAGTATTTGATGAGGATCAGGTTGGGCAGCATTAAAGTCATAGCCTCGCCACTCAAACTCATGAATATTTGTGACACTACCATTTTTAGCAGTTAATAATTCATCATCCACTAAAGTGATTGCCGTGGGGTCATCAAAACTCACTGTGCAATCAAGATCAGTCGTTAGACAGGGTTTTATGAGTTTCACTGTGACATTAGCATCTTGATCCAATTGGTAGGCTACTTTACTAATTTGGTTGTAGCTGTGTACGACTCGATAGGGATCGGATTTTATTTCAACATTGGGTGCTGTTCCCGTTCCAATGATGGTCGGAGCAACTGATTCAATAACAATTGTGTCATTTTTTAAAGCTAAAAATAGGACTTCAACTGTACGAGTTGTTATGCCATAAAGACGCCCATATTTATCACGAAAATCCCAGAGTAAATTATAATCACCAACACCGACTGCTTTATAGATCAACTGATCGTAGGGCACTGTAGAATAATCAGTCACTGATATACGTCCAGCGTATTGAGTACTCATATTTATTTTATAAAAATCATTTTTATGTGCACCTAAATCTGCAATATTCGAAAGTGTATGAGTATTTTTTTGCAATTTACTGCGTTTATAATAACCTTCAGTACTACCATCTGTTGCATAGAGTTCAAAATGGTAAGCGTCATCTGGTAGATAGTTTCCATCAAAACCTTTCCCATCCCATATCAAAGAATAGTTACCTGCAGAATTAACCGTTTCATTAACCTCTGCAACAATATCACCTCCAGCCTCAGGATAAATAAGTAAAGAAACTGTTGCTGGAGTACCAATATAAAAATTAACAGATACTGTCTCTCCAAACACTGGTTTAAATGAATGAGCACTATAGCTTACATTTTGTGGTGTGATCTGACTGTACAAACTGGTTGCTATATTATCTAAAAGAACTATGTTTTCTTGATTATTAGCATTGATTGTAGAGCGTATCGCAGCTACATCCGTCTCACCCCACCAGTTTTGTTCAATTGTGAAAGGTACCGTTGAGGTTGTGCCTGTTATAGTTAAATTTTGACCTATATTTGAATAAATATCATTCATACGAATAATTGGATTAGGATTAGAGGTATTATAAGCATACCGATAAAGAGTGATACCGGTTTGGTTATCTGTAATAACATTATTTAAAATTTGTGATGAAGCACCGTTATGGAGAAACAATCCTGATGCATTACTCATAAATAAGCTATTTTGTATAACACCATCCACACCATCAATATCAAGACCGTGATAAGCATATTCAATTAATGCATGATTAACTTCAAGTACATGAGCTGTTGGTTTTACATAAATACCGCGCCAATCATTTTGGGCCGAACGGTTAACTGATGACTGTGCTGATGTAAAACGTACTTTTCCTGAACTACTGCCATTAACAATCAAACCACCTTCAATAATAATTTTTTTGTCAGTATTCATTTTTAAAGTAACATTTTTTTCAATAGTCAAAGTGACACCAACTGGTACGATTAAATCATAAGGCACAAGATAAGATGTATCCTGAGTTAGAGTTAAATCTTGAGTAATTGGTGAACTTAAAATTAGATCAGTAGACTCTAAACCATTTTCACTGTGTAAATAGCCACTAAAATCAAGTTTTGGCGAATACAAGGGGTAGTCATGATAATCAATTACTCTGAGTGAAATTTCAACGGTATCTCTTGTCCCCCACCAATTATTTCTCGCATCAATTACAGTATTAAGTTGATCTCCAAAATTACTAACTCTTATACCAGCAGGGTTATCATAGATACTATTGTTATTGATTACAGGCTTTGGATCAGTCGCAATATTTGATAAGCCTTTTACCAAAATTCCATTAACTTTATTAGCATTTATTTTATTTAGAGTAATGATAGGGTTGGAACTTTCATTAACAATGATCCCGTGATTACCAGACTCAAAAATATTACTTGTAATAGGTAAAGTGGTATTCATTAATGAGAGTGCATAATTATTATTATGATGAAATTTATTATGCAGAACGCTACCTTCAGCATTAATAAATTCAAGCCCATTAGTATTATGATTAATTTCACTATAGCTTATATCGAGCCTTGAATCGTTAACTTGAATACCTGTTTTTGCATATTCAACCTGAACGTATTTTAAAATAGAGGGTTTAGTATTATTAGTTATTTTAATACCCAACCAATCTTCAGTCTGCGGAGATGTGCTTTCACTGGTAAAACGAATTGGAGCGTTTGCCGTGCCTTGCGCATCAATTTGACCATCAACAATGACACTCATACCTTTGGAAAACTTGAGTTCTACTCCTGGTTCAATTGTTAACGTCGCATCATCTTGAACAATAAGGCTACTCGTCACATAATAATCAGTACCACTGTATAGCGTCATATTCTCTGTAATTTGGCCACCAATAAATTCTCCATTAACCACATCACCTTCTTCATCATTTAAAAAGTGACTAAAGTCAATGTAAGGTGCTGAACCAGGATTATCCTCATAGTCATAGATTTCTGCTGCAATACTGAGTATTTCTGTTGTTCCCCACCAGTTATTTTTTGCATTGAGAGTTGTATTCATGGTATCTGCAAAGTTTATTGAATACATATTAGAATTCGTATTATTATAAATTGAATTATAATTCACTACTGGTTTTGGATCGTTTTGCTTATCCCCTATACCATAAACATAGATGCCCTTATCATTATTAGTAATTTTATTACCATTATTAATTAGAGGATTAGATTGGTTTAAAACTTTGATACCTATAGGATTGTTTGTAATCGTATTACCTGAAATTAGAGGGGATGACTTTGTTAAGTAGATCCCCATACTAGAATTATCATGGATATTACTTTGGCTTATATTTCCAAGGCCATTCAAATAGTAAAGACCATAGTTACAATTTGATATTTCACTGTTATCTATTTCTAGAACAGCATCAGAAATTGAAACACCTTTATTGGCATATTGGATCTTTACATGTTTTAAAATTGATGGCGTCACCGAATTTGATAACTCAATGCCTGCCCAATCATTATATTCAGGTATTAAATTATCACTTGAAAAAACAATCGGTTCATCTTCTGTACCAGAAGCATTAATACTACCATCAATAATGAATTTCATATTTCCACTGATTTTAAATTGAGCTCCCGGTTCAATTGTTAATGTTTTATCATTTTGCACTGTCAAATTACTGATCAGTCTATAAACAACACCACTTTGGAGTGTAGTATCTTCATCAATTTCGCCTCCAATAAAAACACCATTAGCAATACTGCCATTTTCAGCTGTCAGAAAATAGCCATAATCTACATAAGGTGAAGCTGTTGTATTATCAAAGTATTCATAAACCTTGTTAGAAACAGTTTCAATATCTGTGGCTCCCCACCAATTATTACGTGCATTCAAAGTATTATTTTTTGAATTTTGAAAACCATAAGCATAATAATTTTGAGATGAATTATTATAAATTGAATTATTATTAACAATAGGTTTTGGGTCCTTTAATTCATCATTTTCCCCATAAACATAAAGGCCAATTACATTATCAGTAATAGTATTCCCATTATTAATCACAGGATCGGATTTAGTTGCAATATTAATTCCATATTGATTTGATTCAATTATATTGCCCATAATCATTGGTGATGAGTTATTTAAATAAATTCCTGAATTATTATTGTTTTGGTGAATATGATTATTAATAATATTACCTGAAGCATCTTTTAAGTAAAGTCCATAGCCATTATGATGAATTTCACTATCACTAATACCAATACTACTATTGTTAACACTTATCCCTTTAGTTGCGTATTCAACAATTATGTGTTCAAACACAGTCGTTGTCGTATTATTATTTATTTCAATTCCTAACCAGTCATTAACCTCAGGATATGGATTTGCACTGCTAAAGCGAATGGGATCATCTGTCGTTCCTTGTACATTTAGATCACCATTTACAACTAATTTCATACCTTTGGAAAACTTTAAATGTGTGCCTGGCTCAAGAGTTAAAGTTTTACCTTCGGGTACAATCAAACTATGGGTAATTTGATATTCAACATTTTTATACAAAGAAGTATCTTCTGTAATCTCACCAGTTATAAACTCTCCACTGGCCACAGTGCCATTTTCTGACATTAAGAAGTGACTAAAATCTACATAAGGCGAAAAGGAAGGATAATCATTAATATCATATATTTTTGTCTTAATGGTTTCTATATCTGTTGCACCCCACCAGTTATTTTGAGCATTTAAAATAGTTTTCTGAGGGTCTCCATATGCAAAGGCATAATAATTTTTTGATGTATTACCATAGATTGAATTATTATTTACAATTGGTTTGGGATCATTTAACACACTTCCTGAACCATAAATATAGATACCTGTCCCATTATTGATAATTTTATTTCCACCATTGATTAATGGCTTTGATAGTTTTTTTAGATTAATACCAAAATAGTTTAAATCAATTAAATTTCCCGTAATCAATGGTGAAGAATTTTCTAGATAGATACCCGCATTATTTGTATTGTCATGAATATGGTTATTATTTATATTTCCTGAAGCATCTGTTAAATATAAACCATAACCATTGTGATGAATTTCACTGTCACTGATATCGATAGAACTATTATTTACACTTATCCCTTTAGTCGCATATTCTACAATTACGTGTTCAAAGATAGTTGTTGTCGTATTATTATTTATTTCAATTCCAGACCAATCATTTACCATAGGGTATGAATTTGTACTACTAAAACGAACAGGGTCATCTACCGTTCCTTGCACATTAAGATCACCATTAACGATTAATTTCATATCCTTAGAAAATTTTAAGTGAGCCCCAGCCTCAAGGGTTAAAGTTTTACCCTCAGGTACAATCAGGCTATGAGTAATTTGGTATTCAACATTTTTATAAAAAGAAGTATCTTCTGTAATCTCACCAGTTATAAACTCTCCATTGGCCACAGCACCACCTTCTGACATTAAAAAATGACTGAAATCCACATAAGGAGCCCCCCCTGGATTATTATTAATATCATAAATTTTGCTCTTAATGGATTCTATATCAGTAACACCCCACCAATTATTTTGGGCATTCAAAATGGTTTGTTGATGATCGCCATACGCAGAGGCATAGTAATCTTTAGATGTATTACCATAAATTGAATTATTATTAACGATAGGTTTGGGATCATTTAAAATACTACCTGAACCATAAATATAAATACCAGTTCCATTATTGATAATTTTATTTCCACCATTAATTAAGGGAGTCGATAATTTTTTTAAATTAATACCAAAATAGTTTAATTCAATTAAATTACCTGTAATTAGTGGCGATGAATTTTCTAAATAGATACCCGCATTATTTGTATTATCATGAATATGATTATTATTTATATTTCCTGAAGCATCTGTTAAATATAAACCATAGCCATTGTGATGAATTTCGCTGTCACTGATATTGATAGAACTATTATTTACACTTAAACCTTTAGTAGCATATTCAATAATGGCATATTTAAAGTTGGATATTTCTGTAGAATCATTAATTTCAATCCCTCCCCAATCATTAACTTCAGGAAATTCATTAACACTAGTAAAGCGGATAGGATTTTCTGAGGTTCCTTGTGCATCAATTTTACCATTAATTTCCAACTTCATATTGTTTGAGAACTTTAGAATAGCACCTGGTTCGATCGTTAATGTCTTTCCATTTTGAACAGTTATGTTACTTAATAAAGTATAAGTAATACCGTTTTGTAATATTGTATCAACATCAATTAAACCTCCAATATATTGTTCATTTCCATTACCGCTACCATCATCAGTTTCAGAAGTTAGAAATTGACTATAGTCAACATAGGGTGAATAATTTGAATTATCATTATTATCATAAATTTTAGTAGTAATGGTTTGAATATCAGTACTACCCCACCAGTTGTTTTGTGCATTCAAATTAATTGTTTGGGGATCTTTAAAATAATACGCATAATAATTATATGAAGTATTATCATAAATGGAATTATCGTTGACAATCGGTTTGGGATCGGTCAAAGCATTTCTTGTACCGTATATATGAAGACCACGAGAGTTATTCATAATCCTATTACCACCATTGATCACTGGATTAGACTGACTTCGTACTTCAATCGCATAATTATTGGCTTCAATGGTATTACCGGATATCGTGGGAGAAGAATTAGTTAAGTAGATACCACGTGTTCCATTATCATGAATGTGATTATTACTGATAGTGCCCGAAGA
>JAPHSW010000018.1 GCA_026196615.1 Gammaproteobacteria bacterium
AGCCAACAACCAGAGCCATTGCTGCACCAAAACCAGCAACCAACCTTGATATTAACCAGGCTGTTTCATTTGTTGTTATTCCTAAAATAAATGTTGTTACGATGCATAAAAGCATCCCAATACGAAAATATTTTACTTTCGCATTGATATCCTTTATAAAAATAGAAAAAATTGAACCACTTAGATAACCAACAAAATTGATAGAAGCTAGAATGCCAGCGTAAGTTAATTCTAAAAAATCATTTAGCATAAAAGGCAGTAAAGATGTAAATACAAAACGTGCCACACCAACACCAACAATTAGCGTTATTATTCCTGCTAAAAGTATTGATGAATTGTTATTCCGATCAAACAAAAACATAATCACTTTTTCTCAATAACCTTAAACATATTTTTTTCTCATCATATTACCCACTGATTAAATTACCATGCTTGAGCAAAAGCATAATGATATAGTCTTATTGGAAAATAAAGAAAGTTATTTGATGCTTTTTTATAATATAGATATCTTTCTAGTCTATCTTTATATACTATGACAGTATGTATCGATGAAACGACAAGGTCTATCAATAATGTATCATTTACGTGGCTGGGTGGATATTGAGGTCCCAGATATTGAATGCTTACCAAAAGCCATCTTTCCACGCTCTCAAAGCTTGCTACCGAGACAAAGATTTCCAGTGCATTCACACAACTGGAATCAATTTGTTTACGCAACATCAGGTACTTTGGCGGTTACTGTCGCTAGAGCGCGCTATGTGATTACACCGGAGCAGGCGATCTGGGTTCCAACGGGTGTGAATCATTCAGTGGCAGCACTTAATGGTGTTGAATTTCGAAACCTTTATGTTTTAGATAGCCCTGATTTAATGATGCCCTCTGATTGCACTGTTTTTTCTGTTACTCCCTTGTTACGTGAATTGATTATAGAGCTAGAAAATATTACTGGTCAGACAAAAAATAAGAGCTATGTTGATTTGTTGGATAATCTGATTCTTGAGCAACTCAGACGTTCTCCAAAAATGAATTTTCACCTACCTTGGCCTCAAAGTTTAATGCTGCAAACGATTTGTAATTCACTCTATGCAAATCCCGCAGATAAGCGCAGTGTTGATGACTGGGGACGAGAATTAGGAGCATCTGCACGTACGTTGACACGACGTTTTGAGAATGAGATGGGTATTACCATACGAGAATGGCGTTTTCGGTTGCGCCTATCCCTTGCTATGGAATGGCTATGCTCAGGACGAAATATTACTGAAATTGCATTGGATCTTGGCTATTCATCGACCTCAGCATTTACGTATATGTTTCGCAAGGAAATGGGATGTCCTCCATCAGAATGGTGTGTGAGTTGATGTCAATTCCTATCACATTTGAATTCTCTCTGTTTTGTAAATGTGATTATTTCACAAAGTTTATGTTATTAAGCCACAGAACCATTAACCAGTTTTCCATACTATAACCATACAGCAAGCGGTTAATCATTGTTTCACTGACATGAGCATTGATTTTCTATTGGTCATAATGAAAAAGAGGTTTTTATGGAAAGTGTAAAAAATGTTATTTTTGTGGTTATATCCCATTGTGGGGCTGTGATTTCGGCGATTGTGGCTGTGGGGATATCAACACCAACCTGGGATTAGTTTTACTAGAAAGATAGATTTTAAATATCTTGGTGATTGTTTAGTTTAGTAATAAAAAAAGGGTACGATTTTTTAATTCGTACTCTTGGGATCTTGATTATTGAATCATTAAATTAGACTATAAGTAACTGAAATTAAACATAATATGCATATACAGCAGCCAGAATTCCACCCAAACCACAGCCAAACATAACGGCAGAAATAATTAGTGTAAAAGAGTTTCCTGAATCTTCCCAAAAACTTCCGTTATCACAGTTATTACATGCTAAAGTGTTTTTATTCTTACATTTCATGCAATGCTTCATGCATTTTCTCCTAATTCCTTAGTTTAATTTTAATCATTCTACATTATTAAATATGACTGATGTTGTATTCTTTCAAGAATAGACTACTATCTTTTTTAGAAAATTTTCTTTAAATAGTTAATTGATCAGGATCAAAAATTCCTTTAAAAACAAAAAATCTTAGTGACAAAGTTAAAAATTTGGATAATACTTAGTTACAAGGATGAGAAATATCTTCCTTACTCCTGATTTGAAGTGTCTCGACAAGCCAACATTGGCTATAGGCGCTAGGCCACAAAATCGTTGTAGACACTCAAGTAACCCCGCTAGCTAACCCCTTGCGGGGTTTTTTTATTTATTACGCCTGTCATCTTACATAGTATTCCCCATTTTTTGAATATAGACTCATCAAATTGATGTGCCATTCGTGCACAAATAGGTCTAATACCTTTACTCCTGTCTTAATCTTTCCTTAAGCTTATCGTGCTATGTTTCATGATGGTGTGAGTTCAAATGATTATGGTTTGATTACTATTACCAATTTGTTCACAGAAATAACTACAAAAATCAAATTTAATGGAACTATTTCCATAATTTGTTCGTTATACATAGATATGAACATGATTTCATTCCTTCAAAAACCTGAAAAGCGATTCGAATCAATAGTGCAACCCTATCTCAGGGATTTGTTTAAGCGCGCTTATCGTCTCACACAATGCCAACATGATGCAGAAGAGCTGGTTCAGGATTTACTCATTAAACTATTTGAAAAACGTTCTGAAATTAACAGGATTGAGAATATTGAAGGGTGGATGATGCGTTCTCTTTATCATTTGTATATTGATCGCTGGCGTAAAGAGAGTCGAAACCCAGTCTCACAATCAGAAAATATTACTAGTGAAGCACTATATACTATCGAATGTTCAGAACTCGGGCCTTTGCAAGAGGTCAATCGTTTTAAAATTCATCAGCAAATTCATGCCGCATTAACTTCCCTAAATGCAGAACAACAATTATTGATTGTAATGCATGATATGGAAGGATATTCACTGCCTGAATTAGCTAACAATCTTGGTATTCCATTAGGCACACTAAAATCGAGATTACATCGTGCTAGAAATAATATAAAAAAAAAATTGAAGTTAGTGGAACCTTTTGAACAAAAATTACGTTTACAAGTTTAGAGGCATAATTATGAATTGTGAACAATTTGAACAATTTCTTAATGAGCAGCTTGATGGCAATTTGTCTGATGATATTGAACAAATTTTTCAAGAACATATGAACCAATGTTCTGATTGTCAAAATCATTATTCAAAAGCTATAGCATTAAAAGCAGCTCTAGAGACATATCCTGTACTTGAGCCAGATGAACAGTATGAAGTAAGAATGTTGAGTGTGCTTAAACAGGATAAGACAAGATCAGAACCTCATTGGGTAGCTTCTCTTGTTGGTGGAGCACTAGCTGCATCAATAATGATGTGGATTTTCTTTGTACCAACATCTGATATAAATGAAATGGGACTGGAGCAAATTAGTGTTACGTTGCCATATCAACAACGTAAGGATGTTCAATTAGTGTTTAAGTCTCCTGTTGAAATTAATGAAGCAAATTTTACGATTGTTTTACCAGATAATGTAGAGATATATGGGCGACCAGGTATACGAGAGCTGAGTTGGAAAGGACAAATTATCAGTGGCAATAACCGATTGAAATTACCCCTGGTTGCACAAGGTAATGTAGAAGGTGAGTTAACGGCTAAGCTGACATCAGGTGAAAATAGTAAGATTTTTGTTATTAAACTCACTAGCTCACCAGAGACTACTATTCAGTTTATAGAGCAGAGCAACAAAGCTGTATGACATCGATAAGGAATAAAAGTGAATAAGAAAATGAAATTTACAGCAACGATGTTGACGATGTCCAGTGTATTTCTCATGCCGACATCAATTGTTATGGCAGATGAACGTCCAGTTCTTGATGATATTACCATGGATGTTCTTGAATCGATTGATCCTTCAGAGCTGTTAAATGAAATCGAACTTCCTGAGATGACAGATGTAGAAAATAAAAAAATGGATAAGGAAATAAAAAAAGAGACTGGAAACAAAGGTGAAGATAGGAAAGAGACAGATTATGACAAAGAAGAATCTGAAGATGACAAAGTAGAGTCAGAAGACGAGCAGGAAGAATCAGAGGACGAGCAGGAAGAA
>JAPHSW010000186.1 GCA_026196615.1 Gammaproteobacteria bacterium
CCTACGCAATCACCGTTTAAATACATTTGTTCAATTACACCGTAAGCTACATACTCACTTAATGCATCAAAAGCTTCATCCAACAAACTTTCTGTTTGTATATAATTGGCTGTAAGAATTTGTAAGATATCAGAAACAAAAACGAGATCATTTTCAATAATAATATCACATATTCTGCTAAGAAAATCACTTTTTAAAAATGATGTTAAATTAGAAAAGGTATCATTATTTTTTAATGGTTCAATAATTTCAAATGTAGTTTTAACAGGGTTTAGTACTCTACCAAATTCGCAAATTTGTTCTTGTGTTTCACGATTAATTGCATAAATTCTATAACATGGATCGCCTTTATAATTATTTTGTACTTCACGAATTATATAGTCACGTTCTTTTTCAGCAAGGCATGTTGGATTTGTAATTCTTATTATTTTGCCTAACAATTCGCTACGCGGATCACTAGAGTCACAAACAGGGGATATTTTTAAGACTTTATGTAGATTGGATGCTTTGATTTCGTTGTGCATAATATGTACTCTCATGTATATGTTTATGTATACTGGTAATTATATGCGTTTTATTTAAAAAGTACATTGCCTTAATATACTAAATTAGAATAATGTACTTTATTTATATGCATTTTTCTGTAATAACAATTACGGTACTATCTGGCTTTGGTTTTTCATGGGATGGTGCTTTATCTAATGGCTCACTTGGATTGTGCCTTTCATTTCGTTCTGGAAATGCTACACAATACCCATGTGATTTTAATAAGTTTCCAATCGAGGAGGCTATTGCACTTTTTCCTGTTGCTACTGGACCGCTTATATCTATTTGAATTGTTGCTATATTAGTCATAAGTATTTCCTTAATAGGTTATATTATTTATTTAGTTTTGCGCGTAATACACCGTTATTTGGGAGGCCTTCTGTTATATGTTTTACTTTATACCCTTCTTTCTTTAATGTATTGATGGCTGTTTGTATTTCATTAGGAGTAAAATCTTTTAACCCTATTGTCATCGTTTTTGGTTTTGGCGTTGGTAAGTTTTTTAATTGGTCTAATAGGCTCATTACTTTTTACCTCGAATTTCATTTAACTCACGAACAAAGCGTTTAGCTTGTGCAAAACCTCTACGATCATATAGATATTTTGGTTTTTTAGTTATAGTAAAGTTATGCATATCTGCACTCATATAAATATGAGGTTTGATAATATCCTCTTCAAACTCTAATTGACTTTCAGTATATCGGCTTCGCCTTGGCATTATTTTTTCCCTTTGAATTCTCTTTTATATTCAATATAAATTACTTTAGATATACGAATTATAGATAAAATAATAATAGGTGAAAATATATACCACCAAGACCAGGTAATAAAGCCTGCTAACTTTAACCCTAAAAATAATATAGTTAACATATGAAATACATTAAAATCTGATTTACTTTCTAAACACATTATACTAGACCTCTGGTTTTATCTATTAATGGTGACGCTATTTTTTCAATTAATTCATCTTCACCTCTAAGGGCAAATATTTCTTGTAAACCTTCACGCAACTCAGTGACTGCTTTATATAGATCTTCTATTTCAATTTCTGATTCTATTATTTTACAACGTAAGCATTCAGACTCTTTATAATGCGCATGCATATGGCAGTTATTCATTAGTATACTCACTCTTCATTTATTACAGCTAAAACAAAGTATCTTTAACTATTTTATTAGTTACCCTTGCAGGTGTTATATCTAATAGCTTTTTATAGATTTTATTATGTCTTTGTACTGCTTCCAAAAAACAAGATAAATCGACGCCTGCTTTAAAAGTGCTATACCCAATTTGCATATCATAAGGTAATTTAGGCCTAGTATTTTGTGGAAGATTTTTTACATGGTGTCGGAAGTCTTCTTCCATATCATCATCTAGTGTTGACATTTAAATGATACCTTTTCAATTGGATCATTGCCATGACCATAGCAAACGATGTCTTTTATTTCTGTTTTATTTCTTTGTAGTTTAATATGTACTGTTGTTGCATGACCTATAGTAACGGCATAAGTAATTTCTACTAATTCACCAGGATATGCAATAGCTTTATTATCTCGTCTTGTAATCTGAAGGCGCACGCGTGCAATATCGCCTTTACACCATAGTTTATTCATAACTTAATTTTTTTATTTAAAAAGAAGGGAAAAAATGGGCGCTTGCTAAGAAAGGTAGACCAAGCGCCCTAAGTCGTGCTCTGGACGAAAGCACATTGCGTTTAACTAGTACTGATTGCCTTTAGATGGGCATATCGAGGAGAGTCAAGAATTTCAAACATTTGTTCTTCAGGTGTTTGCATCTTGTTGGTTAAAATATATTTAAATACAGTAGGACTAAAACCGGATATCAGTTGAGTGCCATTTTCATCTTGCTTAACTGGATGATTATCATGAACACCCTTAACGTTCCAAAATACAACTTCAGGTAGTTTATATTTATTTTCTTTAAACATTTTTTTAGCAGTTTTAAAGAGTGTTTTATTTTTTCCATTTTTAACACTGTCAAATTGCATATCAGAAATAATTATAATCTTATTAGGTAAATCTTTTTGTTTAAGATTATGTGTTACCGCAGTGCGAAGAATCAACTCAAACACCTTTTCTAAATCGGTATTCATATCCCAATCTGCGCGTACCATATTGCGTACTTTAGCACAAAGTGTATTGCCTTTTATGTTTTGTAATTTTGGATGTTGACTAAAAGTAATAAAATTATCTTTAAAAGGGCCAGTATTTCTTTCTGCAAAATACATACCTAATGATAAAGCAACTTCCATAGGTTGTCCACGCATAGAGCCCGATGTATCAACTACACAAAGCGCAGAAGCTTCTTTATCTTCAACGTAATCAGGTAATGCATCCCATTGAGCTGTTAGACTTTTATCTTCTGTACTTCCACATTCACAATCAAAATCTAACGCTTTAGAAACTAATTGATATGGATACATTGCACCGGCATTAACTTTTGTTTTGCCTGTAGATACATCTGATAAAAATTTAGTGAAGCCTGCCTCGTCATGGCGATAAAAAGCTTTAGTATAAATTCTGAATGCTTGACTTGGCACTTTACTATAATCAATATCATCCCACTTGTTTGCTGACATTTTGCTTTCAACAATATTGATCTTGGCACGAAGTTTTGATAACAATTTACGATATTGTTTTGGCGCAAAGCCTATTGCTTTACGAATTTTCGTGGCGTAGTATTTTGTTTTTTCAGATGAAGCATTTTCGCTTGGTAACCACTTAGCTAATAAAGAAGGATGTTCTGCTTGATCATCTTCTTTTAATTGATAGGCAATTAGCGTAATAATCTCATCGGTAATACGTGGAGATATATCAAGGCAACATAGTAAATCATCCCAACGCCCGTACTCAGGCACAATACCTAATAGATGTAAAACATTTTCTTCTGATACACGTGCTAAATAAGCTAGCTGTTGTCTAAAAGGCTCACGTTGCCCTTGACCTTGACGGATATCTCGAAAATAAAATAAAGCTCTTAAAGCATAGGTAGGTGATTCTAACCAGGCGTTAGCAAATAATCTAACTTGTTCTGCAGAAGAGAGTTCTCTAATAGCACCCCCTCGTGAAAAAAAGTCCATTAGGTCTGAACCTGTTGAACGATAAGCTTTAGCGCCGTTAGTAGTGCGCGTCTTATTTTGCTTTTTTTCAATAGCAGAAATTAAAGGGGATTTTTTGGATGAAGTGTTCTTAGGCATGATAATTGTCCATTGGTTGTGTGTATGTAGTAAAATCTTTTAACGCAATATATTTTTTATACTAGAGACATTTTTTATACAAGGATCAGTCTTGGAAACTAAATTGTAAAAATGATTTGCTGTTAGTCTCTATATTTTTAGATATTAAAGCTAGACACATTTCATAGCGCTCTACCTAACTGAGCTATAGGTCTTATAATAAAACCTAGTTGGATTTGAACCAACGACCAACTAAATGGTCTGCTGTTAGTGTCTAATGTTTAAACAAAGCACTTGTCACCACTAATGTGGAATGCGTCTACTATACGGGAATGAATAGGTAACGCACTTGGCATAAAGTTATTGCTTTATGGATTTTTTTTGCTGTAAAGTGCTTTTAAATCTTAAATCTTAAATCTTAAATCAAGACACATTTTATAGCGCTCTAACCGCTGAGCTACAGGTCCCATAATAAAAAGTGGGGGACCTGGTTGGATTTGAACCAACGACCTCTCCATTACAAGTGGAAGTAATAGTTGCTGTTAGTGTCTTTTAATTTTTTTAAACTAGGCATACTTCTCTTCAAATAGTGTTGCCTTACCACTTGGCTACTCTCGCAAGAGGGAAGAATCGAACTTCCGATCA
>JAPHSW010000036.1 GCA_026196615.1 Gammaproteobacteria bacterium
ATATCTTTTATGAGATGCCTCCTTTTTTTACTTTCTTAGAGAGTTTTTTCTCAAGCAACTATTTTCTACGAGTTAAAAATTCATTAAATAAATGAATCGGTAATGGTTTACTAATATGATAACCTTGAACGGTATCACAGCCTAAAGCTTTTAAACGATTATAAGTTTCCTTATTTTCAACACCTTCTGCGACAACAGTTAACCCGAGGTTATGAGACAAGTCTATAGTTGATTTTACAATCACTTCATCATCTTGATCATAAATCATTTCCATCACAAAAGAGCAATCAATTTTAAGTTCACTAACAGGTAACTTTTTTAAGCGACTGAGAGAGGAATAACCCGTACCAAAATCATCAATAGAAAGAATAATACCCAATTTACGAATGATTTGTAATGTTTCAGATAAATGATCATATTCAGCTAGAAATAAATTTTCAGTTATTTCAAAAATTAAATAACTACCAACTTTTGAATCAATAATAGTTTCTTTTAAAAATCGGATAAAACTTTCATGATTCAACGTCATTGTTGAAATATTAACAGCAATTTTAATCTCATATCCCATATTTCTCCAGGATTCGATTTGCATTAACGCCGTTTTAACTACCCATTCAGTATATCGATCGATTAAGCCCGTTTGTTCCAGTGCATCAATAAAAATATTAGGTGGAATAAAACCTAATTTAGAATGCTCCCAGCGACCTAATGCTTCCACACTGCTCAATGTATCATCCTGTAAATTTATTTCAGGCTGATAATAAAGCTTAAAAGCATTTTCATCCAAAGCTTTATAAAGATCGGTCGTCATAGTCAACTGACCTGTATATTTATCAAGTTCCGGATCATATAAATGAATACCTAATTTTGTATCTTTTGCATGATACATCGCACTGTCTGTATGACTCAATAATATACTAATATCTTCGCCATGTTCTGGGTAAACCGATGCACCAATACTGGCACTGATTGCAATTTCAGTTTCATTAACTTTAAAAGGAGTGTTCAAAAGTTCAAGTAAATCATAACCCCGCTTTATGATTTTTCTTTGATCTTTTTGAGGAAGAATAAAAATAAATTCATCACCACCCAGGCGACTTAATGTTTCATCAGGTAGAAGGTTTTCTGAAAAAGTAGTCTTAAGCAACTCAATTTCAGCTTCTCTATCATGCAGTTCTTTTTCTAATACTTCTAATTTATTATTTGACACTTGATATCTCATTATTCATCAAAGCAGAGTATTTTAGTCTGATTATAGCTGTGCCTTAAGAATAATGCATATCAATGTCAGTTTTTTTTGTATATATTTTGTAAAATTTAGGCATTTATCAATTAATATGACATTATAATGATCTTGTAATTGATTTTTTTAACCATTGTTTAAAACTTTTTGCATCAAGAGGACGACTCATATAATAGCCTTGTGCAAAATCACATTTCATTTTTTTAAGCATAACCCAACTTTTTCTCTTTTCCACTCCTTCAGCAACCACTCTAAGTCCCAGGTTGTGTCCTAATTCTATGGTTGAACGTACAATGACTTCATCATTTTTATCTTCTTCCATATCAATAACAAATGACTTATCAATTTTTAATTCACTAACAGGGAGTTGTTTTAAATAAGCCAGAGAAGAAAACCCTGTCCCAAAATCATCCACAGAGATATTAATACCATTTTTGCTCAATACATTCAGTACCTCAATAGACTGTTCAGGATTGGTCATCATTGCACTTTCAGTCACTTCTAATGTCAAAAGATGGTTAGGCAATTGATATTGCTTTAACGCTTTATTAATTTTGTTATACAGCTCAGAATCTCTTAAATTATGAACTGATAAATTAATAGCCAAATTAAAACCCAAACCTTTTTTATTGCATTCAGAGCATTCAAATACCGCATTATTAATAATCCAATAGGTTAAATCATTAATCAATCCCATATGTTCAGCAGTTTCAATAATCAGTTCAGGTGAAATAAAACCCATTCTTGGATGTTGCCATCTAAGAAGTGCTTCAGCACCTATTACATTACCTGAATTGAGTTCATATTTAGGTTGAAAATAAAGCTCTAATTTATTTTCATCAATTGCTAAACGAAGTTCTGTACCAAGAGAAAGTCGTTCAACTGAATGCAGATCAGTATTTGGATCATAAAAACTATAACCAATGTTGTTTCTTTTAGACTGATACATGGCAACATCCGAATGCTGCATTAAAGTATTCATATCATTACTATCATTTGGAAATTCTGAAATGCCAATACTGACACTGATTTGTAATGTATAACTATGAACTTTGAACGGTGCTTCAATCAAATTATTGATTTTTTTTGCAATAGCGACTGCATTTTGTTTATTTGCATCCGGTAGCAGTATGGCAAATTCATCTCCTCCAAGTCGCGCTACCGTATCCATATCTCGTAATACTTTTTTTAATCTTTTGCCAACATCTATGAGTAAACGATCACCAATATGATGTCCTAATGTATCATTGATCTCTTTAAAACGATTAAGATCCAACATCATAAAAATCAATGTCTTTTTTTCTCGATGAGCAATTTTAAGGTGATAACCTAATCGCTCTTTCAGTTGTAAACGGTTAGGTAATGAAGTCAAAGTATCATTTAATGCTTGAGATTCCAGAGCGACTTGACGCTTGTTTACTTGATGATTCATTTCATTGAATGCATCAATTAAATCCTGTGTTTCCTTTGTCTTCTTTATATTAAGTTTATTCAGATATGCCTGGCCAAATGCCTCATTTTTTAAAGTTTTAGAAATCAAAGCAATTGGTTTTATAATAAACCTCTTCAACATAAAGATTGAAATCAGCATATAAATTATAAAAAGCAGAATAATACCAACCAATAAAACACTTTGATTAATAGTATTATCATTTAGTTTGGTTAAAACAATATTATTTTCTATCTTAATTTTATTATCTAATTCAATTAGCCTTTGATTGATTTCATTCAACAAGGGTACAATGATGTCTTTCATCAGTTGACTGTCCTGACGCCATCGTGATGAATGATTAATCTCCTTTACCCTTTGATAACCAGATTTCCATTTTGTTATATGGCCAGGCAATTGCTCTATCTGTTCAGAACCCTCAAAACCAAACATATTATTATCTTTATAAACTTTCAATTGCTGCGCAATGCTTTCAATTTGATTGACATAGGTATCTACATTAATTTCCTGCTCGATTAGACCTTTTTCATTAAATGAGCCTATTCTATTTGCCATGTAAAGTCGAAACTCTGCAATAGTACTAATCCAGGCAATTTGTGCATAAATTAATAAATCAAATGCTTCACTATTTTTTTTCAATTCTGAGTTTTCCTGAAATTCATTAATTGAGATAATAAAGCTTGAAAAAATTGCATTTCTACTAGGGCGCATGATATTTGCAGCAACTTCCATCGCTGGATATTGAGCATTAACATCCACTCGAATTTTAAATAAATTTCGAGATTCTTTTCCTAATAATAAAATCCCTTTCTCTATTTCATCCAATAAATTGGCAACCGATAAATTTTTAATAACGGCGTGGGGAGTGATTTTTTGTAAAAGTACATTGGCCTTAATTAATTCATTATTTAATATAGTTTTTTGATCCACACGCTCTGGCTCAAGCATAAATGTATCAATTGCCTGATTTGAGATAACAATATGATTTCTGATCTCTGCAGTAACTTCTAATAATGAAGAAATACTTTTTACTTGTTTAATTAAATCATTGGACTTATTGATCATGTCAATATAACCAATAGCAGACGCAGTGATGACAAAACTCCCAAGCAAGATAGCAATAAGAATGTATTGTCTTTGTATACTTGCCACAGTTTTATTTTGATCGTTATTTTTCATAAAAAGGAAGTTTATTCACTAAAAAAATTTCTAAATAATCATTCTTTCAGTGTAGGATAAATCCTATTTTTTACAAATTGTATCGACACTTATAAACCTTACTAATAGAAAGGTTTATAGTCTAAAGGAGAGGAATAAAATAAGGAGTAATAATCATATTGTAGACGTATAATCATGAGACAAAGCTATATCATAAGAGACAGTTTTTAAAAATAACTAACCACTATTTATTCACCTCCAGCAAAATCATTCTGGCGCCATGCTTCATAACTGATAATAGCAACTGCATTTGATAAATTTAAGCTTCGACTATCCAACTTCATGGGTATTCTTAAACGCAAGCTAGCATCAATGTTGAGTAACACGTCATCAGGTAAGCCATGTGTTTCTGAACCAAACAACAATACATCACCAGGCTCATACTGGAGTTGATCGTGTGGTCTACTGCCTTTAGTTGTACACGCTAAAATTCTTCTCCCTTTCATAGCTTCAGAAAATAGAGAGTAGTTTTTATAGCGAGTTACATTAGCCAGGTCATGATAATCCAAACCAGCACGTCGTAGTTTTTTTTCTTCAAAGTCGAACCCTAATGGTTCAATCAAATGCAACTCACAACCATTATTTGCAGCAAGACGAATAATATTTCCTGTGTTCGGTGCAATACGAGGCTCATAAAGTGCGATATGAAACATTTAAATTCCTATTCTTGTCTCTATTATTATTTAGGTCATGATATGCCAAATAATTACGATTAAATTATGGTAAATATTTCACCATAACGTCTTTTTTTAGTAAGCATCTCATAGTGGTCTGAGTCTTATCAATAGCACCTGTCGTATAGTAGTGAATGAGTCCACGATCTGATGTTTTCAACAAAGCTTCTTTCTCAAGAACTCGAATCAGTTGCTGTGCTATTGCACGACTTGTATCAACCAACTGGATTTCATCATTTATAATCAATTGAATCTGGTCTCTTAAAAAAGAATAATGAGTGCACCCAAGGACAATTGTATCAACCTGCCTGACTAATAATGGGGATAAATATTTTTCTAACAGGTGAATGGTTTCTGGAGTGTCCAATAAACCTGCTTCAACCTGATCAGCCAGTCCAGGACACGATTGGCTGTATACCGTAACATCTCTGGAAAAACGTTGACTTAATTCGTTATAACGATCACTGGAGAGTGTTCCCGAGGTTGCCATAACACCAATATTATTATTCTTCGTTATAGCAATTGCCGGCTTAATACCTGGCTCTACACCAATAAATGGAATACCGTATTGCTGACGAAATTTCTCAATAATTGAAGCAGTTGCTGTATTACAAGCAATAACAATAACTTTGACACCTTGAGCTAATAAATGCTCAGTTATCACTCGGGAGCGTTGTTCAATATAAGATTCATCTTTGCAGCCGTATGGTGCATGCCCGCTGTCGGCAACATAGAGGATATTTTCATGGGGAAGTAATTGATGAATATGCTGTAATACTGAGAGACCACCAACACCAGAATCAAAAATGCCAATAGGTTGATTATCCATGTACTGATAACCCTTATTCCGACTTATAATCTCGAGTTAACAAATTTTGCACTGCTTTTTGAGGGGCTAAGCCCTGATACAATACGAAATAAACCTGTTCAACGATAGGCATTTCAATATTTAGTTCTTGTGCCAGAGAATATATTTGCTTTGCCGCCTGAACACCTTCAACAACCTGTTGAATTTCAGTCTCCGCATCTTCGATACTCTGCCCTTTACCAACTGCCAACCCCATCCGTCTGTTTCTTGATTGATTATCCGTGCAAGTTAATAACAAATCGCCCAAACCAGATAAACCCATAATGGTCTTCTTTTCTGCACCTAGTTTTTGAGACAAGCGATTAATTTCATGCAATCCTCGAGTAATGAGTGCTGATCGAGTATTAGCACCATACCCCAGGCCATCA
>JAPHSW010000285.1 GCA_026196615.1 Gammaproteobacteria bacterium
ACTTTATCAGTTTGGAATGGAACCTAATTTTGAGGTTCAAAATTAATAGGTAAGCCACTGAATAAAAATGATAAAATCCTTAAAGACTTACCTATGAATCTTTGCTAAATAAACTTATTCAGTTTTCAGTGAGAGTTTAATGCTCTGAATCTGTGCGGCTTAATTAGCCATAGTGACTTTCAATATAGTTGGTGACTACGCTTTGAAATTCTTCAGCAATTTTATCACCTTTTAATGTGACAGTTTTTACTCCATCTTCATAAACGGGAGCGACGGGTTTTTCACCATTACCTGGTAAGCTAATACCAATATTAGCATGTTTGCTTTCACCAGGGCCATTAACGACACATCCCATAACGGCAACATTAAGTGTTTCAACGCCAGGGTATTGTATTTTCCATTTTGGCATAGACTCTTTTAAATAATGCTGAATATCTTTGGCAAGATGTTGAAAGGTATCAGAACTGGTTCGACCACAACCGGGACAGGCTATGACAGTTGGTGTAAAAGTGCGTAACTCTAGACCTTGTAATATTTCTTGAGCGACTTGAACTTCTTTGGTCCGTGCTTCACCTGGTTCAGGAGTTAAGGATATACGTATGGTATCTCCAATGCCTTGCTGTAATAAGACAGATAGAGCGGCTGTTGATGATACGATACCTTTACTGCCCATACCCGCTTCAGTCAGTCCAAGGTGTAAGGCATAATCACAACGATTGCTGAGGTCTTGATACACTTTGATTAGATCCTGAACGCCAGACATTTTACAGGACAAAATAATTTTATCATGTGCCAGTCCTTGTTTTTCTGCTGCGCGAGCTGAATCCAGAGCTGAGGTGACTAATGCATCATGCATAACATCTGTAGCATCTCGGGGTGTACTTAGATGGTTGTTTTCATCCATCATTCGAGCCATTAGTTCTTGATCTAAACTACCCCAGTTAACACCAATTCGAACAGCCTTATTATTTTGTACAGCAATGTCGATAAGTTGTGCAAATTTATCATCACGCGAATGACCCCGACCAATATTACCAGGGTTTATTCGGTATTTTTCTAATGCCTGTGCACAGTCTGGATATTTGCTTAAAAGTTTATGACCATTGAAATGAAAATCACCAACCAGAGGGATGTTCAGGTTCATTTTTTCTAATTGGGTCCGAATCTTTGGTACGGCCTGAGCTGCTTCTTCTGTGTTAACAGTAATTCGAACCAGCTCTGAACCTGCATTTGATAATTCAGCGCATTGTTTAACGGTAGCGATGACATCTGCTGTATCTGTATTGGTCATTGATTGAACGACGATAGGATTGTTACCCCCGACAAGTACATTGCCGACTTTAACTGCAGTTGTTTGTTTTCTCATAATATATTTATCGCTTGTTTTTTGTATTATTTATGTCACTTTAACCACTTAAGTTGTGGTTTTAACAGATTGGTGGGGCGTTCGAAAATGATGAATGAATCCAGAAAGTGGTGAGGTAGGGTGGACTTTGCTGTGGACGCTTCAAGCCCATCCATGGGACGCTTATCCTCGGCGTCCTGCCTTGAAATACCACTGCAAAGCCCACCCCCTGCCTCACCACCTTCTTAACGACATCACACTTCTCACTGGGAGCAGAAAATCAAAAGCAAAGTCAAATGCAAAAACTTGAGTATGAATGCTTTTTCTTATCTCTTGATGTTGCTCTTTTACCTTTAGTGAGAAACGTGATGCGGCAAGGAAGGTTTGGTGCTCTGGTTAACCTTTCAGGGGCATTTCGAGCCATGGATGGCGAGGATGAGCGCTACATGGATGTACTTGAGCGTCCCCAGAAAGGTTAACCAGAGCATCGAAATTTCCGTTTTTAGTACCACATTTCGAACGCCCTACTTCTCTTTTAATCTATTGTTTTAAAGATATTTTACATATTTTAAATATCTTTAAAACACAATTTATCAGGCCTTCTTTTCCACTACTTTTTTCTTAGCAGCTTTCTTCTTCACCGCTTTCTTTTTAACCGCTTTTTTCTTAGCGGCCTTTTTCTTTGGTTTAGGTAATTCAATATCCCATTTACCATCACGATAATGCCCAGTCCAACCCGTAGCCTTGCCTTCTTTATTTTCAGACATGACATATTGCTCTTTATTTTTCCGACTAAAGCGGATCATAACTGGATTACCCTTATTATCTTCAACGGGTGCTTCAGTTAGATAAAGAAATTTAGGGTCAAGTTCTTCTTTATGAGGCAATAATTCACTGATGAGAGGTGCGCGTGTTTCACGGGAACGAGGAAATGCACTCGAAGCCATAAACACGCCTGCAGCACCATCACGAAAGACAAAATAGCCATCTGATTTTTCACAAGGTAACTCTGTCATATGTATTGGATCAGCTTTTGGTGGTGCAGCTTCACCATTTCTAAGTAACTTACGAGTATTTTTACATTCATCGTTAGTACAGCCAAAATACTTTCCAAAGCGACCAGATTTAAGCTGCATGTCATTGCCACATTTGTCACACTCAATGAGTGGACCATCATAACCTTTGATTCGGTATTGACCTTGTTCAACAATAAAACCATCGCAGTCAGGATTGTCACCACAAATATGTAATTTGCGTTGCTCATCAATCAAATAACTATCCATGGAAGTGTTACATTTAGGACAGCGTTCTCGCTCAATCAGAGCTTTTGCTTCACTTTCATCATCCTGCTCAGTATCAACTGCTTCATCACCTGAAATTAAGTTCAAAGTGCCTTTACAACGTTCTTTGGGTGGCAGACTATAGCCAGAACAACCCAGAAAAACACCTGTAGAACCCGTACGTACCATCATATGGCGACCACAGTCAGGGCAGGGGATATCTGTTGGTGTAGGATCGTTTGCACGCATTCCCTCATCACCATCGGAGTCAGCTTTGTTTAGCTGAGCCTTGAAGTCATGATAGAACCCATTAAGAACATCCTGCCAATTTTTGTTTCCAGTGGCAATGTCATCCAGCTCTTCTTCCATTTCAGAAGTAAAAGTGTAAGTCATTAATTCATTAAAACTTTCACATAAGCGTTCTGTCACAACAGCACCAATTTTTTCGGCATAAAAACGCTTATTCTGGGTGGTTACATAGCCGCGATCCTGAATTGTTGAAATGATACTGGCATAAGTTGATGGA
>JAPHSW010000151.1 GCA_026196615.1 Gammaproteobacteria bacterium
AAAAACAAATCAAAGAAATGGAAGATAAAATGTATTCCCATGCGCAAAATATGGAGTTTGAAGAAGCGGCTCACTTACGAGACCAAATCAAAGTTCTTCAGGATAAATTCATTTTACTCTAAAGTGAGGTGCTTAAATCAAAAAAAGACTTGCCAAAACACATCAGCCTAGGTATTATACGCATCGTTTCCGATACATCTCGTATCTCAGAAAACAAGCTGATTTCTAATTGCAGAAACTCAGTAGACCCTATAGGCACGTAGCTCAGTTGGTTAGAGCACCACCTTGACATGGTGGGGGTCGGTGGTTCGAATCCACTCGCGCCTACCAATTAAATCAATAACTTATAACTTAATTGGTCGTTTATTTATTACTTTTTAACTCTTTGAGTTACAACTTAAAAGTGTACTTTAGTCTAAATGGTTTATTTTATGACTGATTGAATAAATATACCTGTCCGAGCTCGTTATACCTCCATTATTACAAACCTAACTATTCAAACTTGTTAAAATACTGTTTTTTTGTACAAAATCGAATAATTAGAGCATTTCTCTATTTAATTTCAATCATTAAATGCTCAAGGTATTATGTTTCCTATTTGTTGTATTGTTGCTGTTTTGGTTAATAGTTTCTTCCTATGGTTATCAGCTTTAACTAATTCATTAAGGTTGCTATGCAATACATAAATCTTATTATCTTTAATCACACTCGTAGTTGGATAAACATTTCTAAATTTATATTCATCAATAATCTGTGCTGTTTCCCAGTTATCATTACTTGTAATAGAAAATGCTTTATCTGTATTAACATTAGCTGCACGATTAGCAACTACTACTAAGTTTTTTTTATTTACTAAAGTAACACCATCCAAACCAATAATTGTTCTGTCAAGTTTTATTTCGGTAAAACTTGAGGGGGTTGAGAGAGGAATTTTAAAAAGTATTCCTTCTGTTTTTGCAGCTACTATTAAGTAACCATCTGGGTGATAAATAAGACCATTGAGGTTAATACCATTTTTCTTAAACCTAGTACTTTCAAGAAATACTGTGGCTTTACCTTTTGTATCAACTTTGTAAATGACAGGATAGAAACTGTCTGTAATATAAGCATTTCCATTTTTATCAAGTGCAAGACCATTTGCTAGATGGTTTCCTTTTGGTATTAACTCTCCAAGATTTATAAAATGAAGAGCTTCGCCTGTAGTTAGGTCAAATATACCAAGAGCCGCCAGTTTTTTTATCCCTTTATTATATGAGTTTGTGCTAGAACCAATGTCTGCGGTTGCAACAAGTAATCTATTTAGTTTTGTATCAACTTGTATTCCAAGTGCTGAGCTTATCCTTTTATCATTAATTAGTACTTTATAGTCTCCATTGCTATCAATTTCATATATCTTTCCATCTCGAAATGAACCAACTACATATTTTTCTGTTATAGGGTTGTATTGTATAGATTCTGGATACAATGCTTTTTTATTTATATTAATAGTTTCAAGTTGTTCATTAGCAAAGCTGACTGATTCAGCTAAAACAAAACTTGAAGTAATGCTTGCATACATTGTTAAAAACAAGATTTTGATTAATTTTATTATTTTGTATCTGTCCATCTATCTCTCCTTAGATTTAATTTTGACTCATATTTTATATTCATGTATAAAATAGGAAATATTCAGGAAAACAGTATAGTTATAAACTATTTTCTATACAAGAACGCACAAATTGTTCAGGTAGTATAAAACTGTATACTATAGGTATATCTCTGATGAAAAAAAAAGATAAAGATTATTCTCAATGTCCTATAGAGACAACTCTTGCTTTAGTGCAAGGAAAATGGAAAGTAGTAATAATGTTTCGGCTTATGGATAAGCCTCGTCGATTTAATGAGTTGTCACGTTTACTACCTAATATTACTCAACGTATGCTTACTAATCAATTGCGTGAGTTGGAGAAAGATGGACTTGTACACCGAGAGATTTATCCGCAAGTACCCCCCAAGGTTGAATATTCACTCACAGAGCTTGCTGATAGTTTGATTCCAATATTACTATCTCTTAGAGATTGGGGGAAGACTCATTTATTGTCTTAGAGAAAGGAAGGTGTGCTTATTTTGATTTAATGTTGTTACGCATTACTTTAACAACATTATTTGCCGATTGGTTGTTTTGTTTTTTAAGGGCCTTTATTACACTTAGTTGATCTGCTTTACTTCTATTTTGACTCATTTTTTCTTTAAATTTAATTTCGGTAATGTTTATCTGAAAACCAACAATCATATCTAACATCATTTCAAATTTATCTGGTTCCACTTGACTTATTGACCAAGGCTGTCTGAACTGTGATTCATGAAATTTGCTTAACATTTCAAGAATATTAATCAGCCGATTATCATCAACAATTGTTGCATTGCCTCTTATTTGAACGGTTTGAAAATTCCAGGTAGGAACCATGTTGGAACTTTCATAAAATTGTGGTGATATATAGCACTGTGGGCCTGTAAACACAGCAAGTACCTCTTTTGATTCTTTTATATCAATTAACTGGGGGTTGCTTTTTCCAAAATGTCCACACAGCGTATTTGAGCTTCTATCATAGAAAAATGGAACCTTGTTACTGGTCAATAATCCTTTATAAGAGGTTATCAAATCACCAAAACTATTATTTTCAATAAGCTTAATAGCTTTTTTATTATCGCGTATTTCAAAAATTTCAGGTATGTACATTGTTTCTTCTATTATAATGATTATAGTTTAGAGGTATTTTTTTCGCGTGTCACTGTAAGTGAATATATATAACAATTGAAAAATAATGTCTAATAGTTTCGCTCCAATGAACTTACTTTAAGTATTACAAAAGAAATATACCAAATTATTGAGTTGAATTGGAGACACCCAATATTTTTGGTAAAAAGTTTCTCACTTAAAAATCCACACTTAGGATAGGTGCAGGTATCAGCTCAATTGAAAATGAACCAATCAGTTCTCCTAGTGTTCGATATATATGACTCTCAGATTACAAAAGTCTAATGCTGGTTGTTATAATTTATAGCGGTTAAAAAATGATTGGAACTTGTTGTTAAATTTTTTTCATAAGCCGTCACGGCAAAGTCGTTGAAATATTAGTCCGACAGTTTCCCTTGGTCATCACATCAATACACTTAAATTTGTTACTACACTTCAATTGAGTGATTTACCGTCTTGATTATGAGGTCAACTATACTGATTATCTTTTATATATAAGCTCTTATTAAAATCAACCCCGGGGGATGATTGTGATCAAATTTTCATAGTGATATCTTTACGCTTTCTTGATTGAGGCAAAATATTTTGGATAACATTAGACACTTAAAGCAACCAGTGACCACGTGCAAAAATTGTAATTTATTTAACTTCTGCCTACCTAAATCACTTAATAATTCTGAGCTAAAACGTTTTGAATCTCTTGTAAAAAAGATAACACAAATCAAGCAAAATCAGCCTATTTTTAGACAAGGAGAAAAATTAGTAAACTTATTCGTGGTGCGTACTGGCTCTTATAAATGTAGTAACTTCACCAGTGATGGTCGGGAAATAATTGGTGGATTTTACCTTCCAGGAAAAATCCTTGGATTAAATGCAATATCTAGTGATATTCACCCGGATTCTGCAATAACACTGGAAGCAAGCAATGTGTGTGAAATTCCATACCATCCATTAATGTCTCTATGTTATGAGTTCCCAGAACTGCAAAAACAATATATAAACATGATCTGTAATGAGCTTTACGAGAGTCAGGAATTAAACTTAATCACCAGCAATAATACAGAGATACGTTTAGCAAGTTATTTGTTGAGTATCTCCAACCGTAGGAAAAAGCAAGGTTATAACTCTACTGATTTTCAATTGACGATGTCTCGCTATGACTTGGCCAACTATCTATGTATGGCACACGAGACATTAAGTCGAGTCTTTTCACGTTTTAAAAATGAAGGTCTAATAGCGACGAATTATAGACAGATTAAGTTAATTGATTTAGATACACTAATGCATCTGGCTGGTATTGAACAAGTATTACAACATCATGAAAACGCTTAACATGTGATATGAATTTGAAATTAAATATTTATGATGATGACATCCATTGCAAAGAAATCGGCTTTAGTTTAAAGTCATTATTATTAACTTTGGATTCTGATTTATGCATCCCATTTTAGAAACAAGTTTGACTGATAGCAACATTGGCTTTTGTATTAAAAACAAGAAAAAGAAAGTTGTTTATCAAAATGATATCTGTACGAGTATATGCGGCGCTTTAAAAAATAAAACTTGTGTGATTGGCTGTATGGAGCTTTATGAAAAAGATCAATCACAGCAGTGGAAAGAAAATGGTAGTTGTGTTTATAAAAACACCTATGTTCATAAACAGTTTTTTGATATCACCGTATTGGTTAGTGATGATCAATTAATTACTTTTTTGCAACCACTTAAAGTCAACCACCAACAAGCTATGGCATTTTATGAGGATAAAGGTCTAAGTGAAAAAGAGCTTAATGTCATTACTCATGTTATCCAAAATCATAGCAACGAGAGTATCTGCAAGTTATTGTGCATATCGAAACCAACATTGAAGACTCACTTGAACAACATTTATCGAAAAGTCCGTGAGCATGGAGAAGAACCAAAGTACATTCCACATATACGCAGGTAAAACCACCCCATCTTATTTAGAAAAATATCATTTTCCAACAGTCTCTTTTTACTAAGTTGCTTTTTTCTGACCTGTTTCTCACAATTTTATCTTCTATAAGACTTTGAATATTTATTTTGCTCCCAAATGAACTGTATTTTGGAGCTTCAATTTATGAAAAAAGTATCAATATTTCTATAACCTTAAAATAATTGTTTGGTGTGATGAGCTAACGATTAACCTTATTATTAAAAATTACTGTTGTTGTATATTAATCGTAGTAAAAAAATGAGAAAATAAAGCTGATGTTCCAGCGGTTGTTACTCTACTTTTAAATAAACAGGGTAATTCATTTAACGTCATGCCAGGGGTCTATTCAAAGTGAGAGTTGTTCACCCATATTTACGTTTTGCAGGTTTACTTTTATTTTTGAGTCTGCTGGTTTTTCTGATTGTTGTGCTGCTGAATTTGTTTGTTCTGTCTTTTAGCCAATTCCTTTCTGGCAGTTTCTTTGCTCCGGGCTTACTTAATAATGTAGCCAATCCATTTATTGCTATTATTATTGGTGGCTTACTTAGTATCTTAGTACGTTCCTCAAGTATTTTTATTACCTTACTTGCTGCGATAGTTATTGCTGGATTTCCATTTGCCAGTGCTATTTATATGGTCTTAGGAGCCAATATTGGTACTACGTTTCAAAGTTCTTTAACTAAGGTTTTACCTGATGCACGAGTGAATGATAAACGGCGTATGATGACTATTAGCTGTATGCATTATTTTAATAATATTATTGCTTTTGCGATTTTCTTTCCTTTGCAGATATCAACGGATTTTTTGGGTCGAAGTAGTCAATGGATGGCTCAATGGTTTGATGGATTGATTTTTATCGATACACAACAGATGTCCTTATTGATGCAGCCTTTATCTGATTTTTTTCCTATCATCACTCATTCAATATTGATGTTGTTGTTATTTACGGCAGGTATTTTTTTTCTGATGAGAGTTTTTTTTGTCACTCTACGTTTAGTTTTTGACCCGGTTGTTGAACAAATGCTTACTCGACAAATTGAGGATGAAAAAGCGGAAGAAAGTGTTTTATTGAGTGGTGTTGTTACTGCGGGTTTATTACAAAGCTCCAGCAGTACGATTTATATTTTAATGCCTCTGGTACGCAAAATTACCTGTAATATTCCATTGATCTATTCTCTTATTTTAGGCATGAATGTGGGAACCTGTTTTACCACGATACTTTTTGCACTGCTTTTACAAAGTGAGGCCGCTTTAAGTATTGGACTTGCTCATTTAATTTATAATTTTATTGCCTTACTTATCTTTACCTATGTGCCTTTGTTGAAAGAGTTGCCCATTTTGGCAAGTAAACATCTGGCTCTTTGTTCTTATTGCGATTTAGAGAATCAGAAATAAAGCCTCTTTTATTAGCTTGATGGTTTATTCTTGATTTAAGAATTCTCGCTAAGATATCGTGGTTGACTCTCTAATAAATCATTAAGTTTTTTAGCAAGTGATGTCTGTTCTAAGTTGTTTCCACTTTTATAATAACTTGTGAGTAATAACCTTAAATCTTCTAAGGTCATAGGTTCGCCTCTACGGATAATTCGAGACAGATCATTACGTCTGATTTGACTATATAAGGGCAGCCATTTTAATTTTTCGAGATCAATTAATCGAACATCGATATCATTAGCATCACTTTTAATAAACAGGTGTTTTGCATATAAACAGTTATGACGAAAATGTGCATCATGTAGTTTTCGTACCACTGTTCCAGCCAGTGTCATAATTTCAGGGCGCTGGGGTATTGATTGATTTTCATCATTTGCACAAAATTCTTCCAGGCTTTGATAACCCTCCAGTGATAATGTGATCAAAATTGCTTGAGACTTACCATTGACGATTCGTTCACTATAGTAGAATGTTGTCAGTGTCGGTATATTTTGCTTAACCAGGCTGTTGATATTTAAATACTCTCGCCTGAAAGTGGGCACTCCTTTAAAAGGATGAAGAGCTGTTTTGCAATTGTGATTTTCCTGACGTTTAATAAAAACCCAGATTGTTTTGCCTGTGGCATCAAGGAGAGGGTATTTTATGACACCACTCCAACCATTTCTTCTATAATTAGGTTCTTCAAACCATTCTGTTTCCAATGACCAAATGTTTTCAAACTCTTCCAGATTATTGAGTTGTTGGAGTTGTTTAAACTCATCAGTGTTGAAATCAACTTGCTGCACTATTTTTTTCTCTTCTTGGTTTATATTCTTTATCGTATTGTACAAATTATATCATTTTCTCATGGAGCACTGGAGAACTTTGTTTCTGTTAATGCTTTCTTGAATTTTCTGTTTGCGATATCGGCTAGTGTCAGTCTTTTAGAATAATAGAAACTCTTTATATTATGTTCTTTCAGTATTGTTTTTTTGTAAAGAGTATTAAATCTTATTTAAAATCAAAGCTTTTACTATATGACTCCAATAAAATTGTGTTTTCTATTTTATAAAAAATGGCTTGTTATTGCTGGAATCTATGTAAAAGACCTTTTTATCATTGAACTGAAAAGTGATTTATTAGTAATTCACTGCTATTTTTAGATGGGATTTGTTGATATTTAGTTTTTTCTTTTTTTGAACCCTGCTTTGAGTGGAACCTTTTTTTATGCATTACAGAAATTTATCAGGAAAAGTTTATATTTATACCGCAATTCTTATTCTGGTAATTGCTCTAATTTCATTGTCTTATACTATTTTTGGGGAAAACAAACAGTTTGAAAAAGAACAAAGAAAAATAGCTCAATCCGTTGTCCATGCCGTTAAGCATAATCTTAATCAATTTATGATTCAAAAACGTAAAGATGTACAAGGCCTGGTTGAATATGAGCGTGATTTATTAAATGACATTAATAACATGCCGGGAGACAAGGAAAAACTATTACGTTTACAACATGCTGTTGAAAATCGCTTCAGTGATTTTTATAGCTATATGATTGCGGACCCGAAAGGAAAACCTCTCTTATCAGAGAAGCTCATGATGGTTGGAAAAAATTGCCAGGCGAGTCTCCAACAGTTTTCAAATTCAACTGAATTGTTTCAAGAAGAAATGTTAATTCATGGTTCAGGGAGTAATAACTATCATTTTGATGTGATGAGAAAAATTAACTCCGATAAAAATAGTGCGATTTTCTTTGTCAGCTTTCGATTAAATAAAATTGTTCAATTATTAAAATTGTCACAAACTCCAGGTGTATCACTTATTATTCTTATGAATTCAGGTTCAGTAGTGGTTGAAATCAGCTCGGAAGGTGTTCGACATAGCACAATCAATGGCAAGGGAAATGAACTAGCAGAAATAACAGGCTCTTCAATTCTTTATGAAGATATAGTGCCAGGAACAAAATGGCGTATTCTCGCATTGCCACATGATACTCTCTATGCAAATCATGATGCCTCAATGGTTAAACGTATTTTTTATGTTTTTCTAATTTTAAGTCTTATCATCGGAGTTTTTCTATGGCGTTTAAGGAATGAAGAAAAACTAAGAATAGTTGCTGAGTCTAAATTCTCACGTTCAAATGAACAACGTGACTCTGAAATAAAACAGCGTGATCAGGAGCGTGCAGAAAAGGAACAATGTTTTGAAAATGCATTTATGTCGGCTCCTTATGGAATGTTAATCAGCAGTAATGATGGGATAATTGAATCAGTTAATCAACAGGCTGAAACTATTTTTGGTTATAAACAGGAAGAAATAAAAGGTAAAAATGTTGAGTTCTTAATGCCAGAGCGGTTTCGAAAGCCTCATACCGATCAACGTGATCAATATAATCATCAACAAGCTAAGAAAGTAATGGGTAATGGGCGAAATCTGTTTGGCCTGAGAAGTAATGGAGAAGAGTTTCCCATTGAAATTGGCTTAAATCCAATTGAACATTCAAAGGGGAAAAAGATTGTTGTTTCTATGACAGATGTTACAAAATTTGTTGATGCACAAGAACGATTAATGGAAGAACATGAGCGTGCCATTGTTACATTGAGCTCAATTGGTGATGGCGTTATAACGACAGATATCCATGGGGTTATTGATTCAATTAATAGTATTGCTGAGAAATTAACGGGGTGGAATTCATGTGATGCCATTGGTCGGAAAATTACTAAAGTGTTTCATGTGATTAATGAAAGAACGGATGAAAGACTTGATGACACTGTTACTGTTTGTCTTAAGAATAAGACAATTGCTCAAAATTTCATGGAAACGGTTCTCATTAATAAAAAAGGTGTGAATATTCCTGTTCAAGAAAGTGCGGCTCCCATACATAATGTTCATGGTGTTATTATTGGTGCGGTTTTGGTTTTTCATGATATTACACAAATGCGTAATTATGCTCATGAAATTGAATATCAGGCCAATCATGATGCTTTGACTGGTTTATTGAATCGTCGAGAATTTGATAATCGCCTGAATAATACGCTGAATAAAGAACTAAGCTCTGACAATGAAAATGTTTTATTGTATCTGGACTTAGATCGTTTCAAAATGATCAATGATACTGCGGGCCATTCGGCAGGGGATGAGTTATTAAAACAGTTAACACAGATCATATCTGCAAAACTTCGAAAACGAGATACATTTGCCCGTTTAGGGGGAGATGAGTTTGGAATCCTGTTGGAACATTGCTCTTTGGATACCGGACACTCAATTGCTTTAGACTTGTGTCAGGCTGTAGAAGATTTCCGTTTTTTTTGGAATAAACGGAAGCTGAGTATTAGTATTAGTATCGGAATGCTGCCTTTTTCTCCCAAAGATTCTGCTGATGAGTTACTAAGCAAAGCAGATGCTGCTTGTTATACTGCTAAGAAAAGTGGTCGGAATCGTGTTCAGGTTTATGATGCCATTGCGGCCAAAAAACATGATGAAAGTCATATTGTGAGTATGCTAACTCATGCTTTTGAAAATGATTTAATGATCCTTTATCAGCAACAAATCGAAGCGGTTAATGGGCAGGATGGACATCGGCATTATGAAGTTTTGGTTCGTATGTTTGGCGATAATAATGAGATTATCCCTCCGGATGTCTTTTTACCTTCGGCAGAACGGTATGGCCTTGCAACGACACTTGATCGATGGGTGGTAAGAAAAACATTTAGCTGGTTATTTGAACATTTGGCTGATTTTACAGACGTGCCTTGCTTGTCAATTAACCTTTCAGCTCAATCCATTACTGATGAGTTATTTGGTGAATTTGTTCGGGAGCAATTTATACTTTATCAGATTAACCCCAGACATATTTGCTTTGAAATCACTGAAACTGCCGTTATGTATGATATAGAGAGTGCGGTACATTTTATAAATGACCTTAAGAGTATTGGCTGCCAATTTTCATTAGACGATTTTGGCAGTGGTCATGCGGCTTATGCCCAGTTGAAACATCTTCCTGTGGATTTTCTTAAAATTGATGGTTCACTGATAAAAGACATCATTAAAGATAAAATTGATTATTCCATTGTTCGTTCGGTTAATGATGTGGGACACGTTCTTGGAATGAAAACCATTGCTGAATTTGTTGAAAATGACCAAATATTTAAAAAACTTTCCGAGCTTCGGGTTGATTATTTACAGGGCTATGAAATAGCTCGTCCTGCGCCATTAGATGAACTTCTGGATAAATAAGTTTTGTCGATATAAATCGATTAAAATTAAATAATGAATAAATTGAAAGCAAGTATTGGGCTGAGTAATCCAAAAAATCCAGAAAACGTTAATTCCGTAAGACGGGCTGCTGGTAATTTTTGTGTTGATTCTATTTTTTATACTGGAAGTCGATATCCCCGTGCCGTACGGCTTAATCCAGAGCCACCGAATATGAGTCGTGAGGTTAGTCGTGATATACCTGTAATTGGTGTGTCATGTCTTATCAATGATACTCCTAAGGAGCTGAAAATTGTTTGTGTTGAGTTTGCAGAGGATGCTATTCCCTTACCCGGATATCAGCATCCGGACAATGCATTGTATATTTTTGGTCCAGAAGATGGCACCTTGAGCCAGGCTTTAATAGATAAAGCCGATGCTGTGGTTTATGTGCCCACCCAGGGATGTATGAATCTTGCGGCAACAGTGAATGTTGTTCTTTATGATAGACTGACTAAGTCTTCACAATGTTTTGAAGGTAATGAGCTGATCTTTCAAAGTCGGGATACTAATAATAATTTAAAAACTAAAAAGTAAGATGAGTCATTAATTGAATGATGAGCTTGTGACTCAAACAGGTGCATTCTATAATTAACCCATAGGTAGGTAATATTCTGCTTGCTGAAATTGTAAGTAATACTTCGTTTTTTTAACTTATTGAAGATAATTAATGATGATAAAAACCCGATATATAACCAATGTGTTGGTAACTTTATGTTGCAGTATAATGAGCGTTTCAGTTTTAGCAAAAGACGTTAATCCTCAGGAAACTTTGGCCAATTATAAGCCTGTTATAACAGCTGAATTTAAATCCATGATTGAAGCTTCGGATATGGCTGATGGGAAAGAATATTTTATGCGTAAATGTTCATCCTGTCATGATGAGTATCAAAGTGATACTCATGGCAAAGGACCTAATTTATGGAATGTCTTTGGACGCAAGGCCGGTACTGCTGAAGGATTTGAATACTCAGAAGCTATGCGACAGTCGGGACATACCTGGAATTATGCAACACTGAATTACTATTTAACCAGAACAGAGCGTGCGGTTCCTGGTCGTATTATGAATTTCAAGGGGATACGTAAGGATAAACACCGTGCTAAACTACTGCTTTTTTTAAGTAGCATGAATGATACACCACCAGAGCTTTCTGTCTCAAAGGACTAAATAAAGAGGCTGAATAAAAGCTTATAAACCTGGAAATAAATGTCAGCACTTTATTTCTGGTAATTCATTCCACTGACTCGTATAAGATGGAGAGCGATAAGCCTGACGCATGGCCCATTTTTTATGCACTCCTTCCGCTGCGACATAAATTGAATTTCTTCCATAATGTGTGTTTATTTTATCAATCACCGTCATAAGCTGATCGGTTTTAGTTGATTGGCCTGGATGAAACATATCTAACTGCTGATGTTTTTTGTCGCTTAATTCCAGTAAACCCACACCAGCTTTTATATAGGCAACACCAGGTTTAAAGAGGTGTTGTACTGCTGTACGAGCGATGGCTGAAATCAAACGGGTATCGTCACTGGGGTAGGGTAATTGAATGACCTGGTGACTATTGTAATAATTACTTTCATAGCTTGCTGTATAGAGTAGAATTTGTAATGACGCACTCATCGATTGTTGGGCTCTTAATTTTTCACAGGCTCGGGCTACATAAAGACTGATGGCATCCTGGATAGGAGGTAATTGTTTGGTTTTTTGGGCGAAAGAACGGGAACAGTAGATTTGTTTTTTAGGTGTCGGTATTTCTTCCAATGATAAACAGGCATGGCCATTGAGTTCTTCAATTGTTCTTTCAACACAGACATTGAAATAACGTCGAATCATTTTAGGATCACTATTTGCTAGTTCCAGAGCTGTATAAATATTTAATTCAGCCAGGCGTGCTGAAAAGCGTGATGAAATCCCCCAGATCTTATTAACAGGTGTTCTTTTTTTCACCCAATCCCATTTTTTTGAGGTATCAAGGACGCCGACCCCCTGACATTTTGGAATGATTTTGGCTGCTCGATTGGCTAATTTAGCGAGTGTTTTGGTTGGAGCTATGCCAACACTCACAGGCATTGCCGTATGCTGAAATATGGTTTTTTTTATATGCTTGCCATAGTCGTTCATGGACTCTGATATTTGTGTCGGAGAGTTTTGGGGTGAAGAAATCTCTTCCAGATAAAGAAACATTTCATCAATGCTGTAAATCTCTATCCGAGATGAAAATAATCTCAAGGTGTTCATAACCCGAGCAGATAAATCACCGTATAAAGCATAGTTACTGGAAAATATAGTGACATTTTGTTGCTGCATCCAGGATTTAATATCAAACATGGTCTGTAAATCACCAATTCCCATCGCTTTTGCCTGAGCAGAGCGTGCCACAATAAAACAGTCATTATTGGATAGTACAACAACGGGTTTATTGCGTAAATCAGGACGAAATACCTGCTCGCATGATGCATAGAAGCTATTGCAGTCAACTAAGCAGAACATGATGGCAACAATACACGATGGAAAATATTATGGCAGGACATGATGACGTACAGAATGAATAACTACTCCTTCTATTACCAGATCGGAAAATTCACTAATGCGAATTGGTGTGAAATGTTCATTGGCAGAGGTGAGGCATTGCTTGTTTTTATCTAATATCTTGCAAGTGAGTTGTCCATCTATCGCAGCAATAATAATTTGTCCGTGCTGGGCTTCTATACTGCGATCAACAATGAGTAAATCACCATCAAAAATACCACAGCCTTCCATTGAATCCCCTTTGGCTCGTGCAAGATAAGTTGCGGCTGGGTGCTTTATGAGATAAGTATTTAGATCCAGAGAACGATCCAGATAATCATCAGCCGGTGATGGAAAACCTGCCGGAACGGAATGGGTGAAAAGGGATAATAGGTATTTTTTCATAATTCAATAATAATTGTACGATAATCAAATTATATCTTAAATTGACAACAAATCCAGACTTGATTTGGAAAAAATATCAGATGTTGAGGGGGGATGATTTTTTTAGATGATGGATAGTTGGATAATATTTGATATGGGAAGCTTCCTTTCCTATACTTGATTTGATCCTTTATCTCTTTGTTTTATCTTTGAATTTAAAGAACGCACCATTAAAATGATTAATGATTTTTTAGTGAAAACATTATAAAAATTGTTTTTAAAACAAAGATTTATAAGTTTTCAGATTGATAAATTAATGCGTGATAATAATATTGAGTGTTATATCTATAAGGCCATTCTTGAAGAACATCGTCATGCCACAACTAACGTTAAAAAAATAAGGCGTGGCGCTTGTTTTACTTTTGAATTTTTAGTATCGATTCCAGACTCTATCATGGATTATACGATGGAAAATGATCATGACATTTGATGAGATTTATTATTATACAAAAAACTTGACTGTTTTATACGTGGAAGATGAAGCGGATGTAAGAGATTCTACACGTCGCATATTAGAAAATTATTTCTTAAAAGTCGATATTGCCGTGGATGGGAAAGCGGGTCTAGAACAATACTGTTCTATGTTGAATCAAAAACGTTATGATTTGGTGATAACGGATATCCATATGCCTAATCTTGGTGGTTTGGATATGGCTGCCTCTATTCGTAAATACTCTTCTGAACAATATATCATCTTAACTACCACTCACAATGATGATTCTTTTTTTCTTGATGCAATAAAATTGGGTATTAATGCTTATTCCCTAAAGCCGGTTAATTTAGCTGACTTATCACATGTGCTTTATCAATCAGCTAAAAATATTGTTAATCAATATAAAGTAATTGAGCAGAAGAAAAGAGAAATTCAAAAAATAGAGTTGAATGAACGGTATAAAAAAGCATTATTAAAATGGTCTAATGTTAATTTTGAGGATACTGATAATTCAATTAAAGAACTCACTGAAATATCAGCTCATACTCTTGGTGTAGAACGTGTCAGTTTTTGGCTTTTTGATGAAAATTCGACATCTATTATTTGTAGTGACCTCTATATTAAAAATAAGAATATTCATACAGAAGGTCTTGTTCTTGAGAAAAAAAACTATCCAAAATATTTTGATGCTTTAAACAAACAAAATATATTAGTTGTTAATAATGCTAGAGAGGATGAACGAACTTCTGAATTTACACAAGATTATCTTGAACCTATGGATATTTATTCATTGCTTGATATTCCAATTATACAAAATAGAGAATTTCTTGGCGTTATCTGTCACGAGGCCACAAAAGAAGAACATCATTGGAATTATCAAGAGCAAGAGTTTGCCATGACGTTGGCTAATAATATTGCTCTGTCTTTAGAAATTAAAAAACGTTATGAAATTCAGGAAAAACTTAGAATACAGAAAGAAAAGTTGGATCATCAGGCACATCATGATCATTTAACCGGTTTGCCAAACCGAATTTTATTTCTTGATCGACTCGAACAATCAATTAAAAAAAATTATCGAAACCAAAGCCAGGTGGCTTTATTGTTTATTGATTTGGATCGATTTAAAGAAATTAATGATTCTTTGGGGCATGAAGCTGGTGATAAAGTTTTAAAATCTCTTTCTCAACGGCTAGCGGGGCAAATTCGAGAGTGTGATACTTTAACTCGTTTGGGTGGTGATGAATTTACTATCATTTTAGATGATATTCATGATTCAGATCAGGTGGTAACGATTATCCAAAAATTATATACCTGTACTCAGGAAGCTATTTTTATTGGCGGGCAAAATCTTTATATTACTTTGAGTATTGGTATCAGTCTTTTCCCTGATGATGGTTTTACTGTAGAAGCATTGCTAAAAAATGCTGATGCTGCCATGTATAAAGCAAAAGATAATGGTCGAAATACTTATGAATTTTATACCATGGAAATGACAGTAAAAGCCGTAGAACGAATGGTCATGGAAGTTAATTTGAGAGAGGCGATTGATAAAAAGGAACTCTATCTTAATTATCAACCCCAATATGATGCCAGTAATGATAGAATGATTGGAATGGAAGCATTGATTCGTTGGAATAATAGAGATTGTGGGATCATTCCTCCGGATAAGTTTATTCCCTTTGCAGAAGAAACAGGCTTAATTGTTGAAGTTGATCGCTGGGTTATGGATACATCAATGAAACAATTTTCACAATGGTATGAAGAAGGGCTGAATCCGGGGACATTATCGCTTAATTTGGCAATGAAACAATTACAAAATAGTGATTGTGTTGAGTATATTGAATCGTTACTTAAAAAATATCATTTTTGTGAAAATTGGCTGGAGTTTGAAATCACAGAAGGGCGTATTATGGAAAATCCAGAGTCCTCAATTAAAACATTAAACCACATTAAATCCTTAGGAGTGAGCCTTGCTATAGATGATTTTGGTACAGGCTATTCATCTCTTTCTTATCTAAAGCGTTTACCTATTGATACACTTAAAATTGATAGAGCCTTTATTATGGGATTACCGGATGATGAGGAAGATGAAGCAATAACAAAAGCCATCATTGCTTTGGGACAAAGTTTAAACCTCAATTTAATTGCTGAAGGTGTTGAAAACCAAGAGCAAAAGAAGTTTTTAATTGAACATGGATGTGACTGGATTCAGGGATATTATTATTCTAAACCCTTATTAAATACTGATATGCATACTCTTTTAAAAAAAATAGCTGATCAGACATAGTGCTATCACCAGGAAAATAAAATTTATTATTATGTGTATTAATTATGACAGAACATCTTAAGCGAACCATTTTTCTGGCTTTAGGAGGACTATTTTTTATTATAGGTTTAATTGGTGTTCTGGTGCCTATATTGCCAACGACTCCATTTATGATACTCTCTGCAGCTTGTTTTGCAGAAAGTTCTCCTCGGTTTCATAAACTATTATTGAATAATCGCTGGTTTGGTGAAGATTTACGACGGTGGGAACGCAACAAAACGATGAAGCGAGAAACAAAAAAACGAGCAACAGTGGTTATTGTGGTTAGTTTTATATTGTCTATCAGTTTGTTATGGGGAAAAACTGTTTGGCAATTAGTCTTAGTTTGTATTGCTTTATTACTTTTATATTTCTTATGGCGTATTGCAGAACATGTTCCTCAAGAATAAACCATTATTTTCATTTGATTAAGCTCTTATATAAACCCATCCTTGATTTAATCGCTTAACAATTTCTTCAAGTGCTTCTGGTATAACGCTTGCCTCTTTGACCAGATGAATATCAACGCCTTTTAATTTTTGTCTTTCAATTGAGCGCTGGCATGCTAAAAAAGAGACGTTCTTATTATCTGTTGCTAAAGTACGTATTCTATCAATATAAGGTGAATCACTGGCTTGAAGGATCTTTATTCCTTCGGCATTAACCAATATTTGAAGTTGAAATTTTTCATCATTGCTATAAGACATCAATAATCTTTCTGCATTACCAAGAGCTGATTCGACTCGTGAAGGATCATCTGTCGCAATATGTAATAAAACCTGGTGATTATTGATGTTATTTTGATTTAACTGCACCTGTTGTAATGTGCTGTTATTAAGCAATGGGTTGCCATAAAAATAGGCGCCTTTCCATCCGATAATACAACCTATAAGTAAAAAAAGGCTGGCGGCAACACCATATAAAAAACGATTTGAATAGTTTTTATTAACATGGCGATCAGAATGAGTATCTGGTGGTGATTGATATGACAGTTTAACCATCTCTTTAATCACTCTTGCTTGGCAGATATTTTCTGAAAGTGCTTCATTCTCTTGTGATTTTTTTAAGATTTCAGCTTTTACTTCATCAGAAAGTTGATCATCAACATAAGCATTAATTTGTTCGATATGAGTCAAATCATCAGAGCTCATTTTACACTCCTCAATGTTATCTTTGGTGCATTATTTATAGCATCTCTATTCTTTTTCAAGAGATTATTTTTAAGTGATTGACGACCACGACTCAATCGGCTCATGACTGTACCTATTGGAATGTTCAATATTGCAGCAACTTCTTCATAAGAAAAACCTTCTAAATCAACCAGAGTAATTACTTGTCTTTGACCCATAGGTAATAAACTAATGGCTTTTCGGACCTGAATAATAATTTCTTGTTGCTGTAGCAATTGTTCAGGGGTTTCATGATCGACTAAAACGATATCATCGATACTTTCTGATGGTTTTATTTTACGTAAATGATCATACCAACAATTGGCCAGGATTTTAAATAACCAACTATTGATACTGGATTTATCACGAAGGTTTGTCCATTTTTCTAATGCTTTATGCAATGCTTCATTAGTGAGGTCATCGGCCAATAATGCATCATTGCACCATGAGTAAGCTACTCGATAGAGTTGCTCTCGTTTATTTCTAAGCTCTTTCTGTTTTTTATTAGTAAATAATGAAAACATCATTTCAATTTGTTCATTTTTATAAAAGTAAGATATTTTTCAATGGTTTATCATCTTAATAAAGAAGAAATTTCATTTGCTATCTAATAAGACGAATGAGGTATTGATTTTATTCCATTTATTTTTTTACAAAAACTGGAATAAAAAATACTTTTGTTACGTCTTATTTTAAAGACATCAATTGTTCAACTTATAACCATTATAGTTGAACATTTTCATAGGAGGTTGATGATTAAAAGAAAACCACGATAAAACAGATAAGAAAAAATGAAGTAATTTAATCCTAAGAGGGGAAATGCATGACATACTTTAAACAACAAACCTATCGAATTTTTTTTATATCACTATTGGTCTTTCTATCAATAAATAGTGTTTCCATCGTATTTGCAGAAGAAGGCCATCACAAACTTGTGATTCAGGTCAGTTCAAATGATCCTGTAACACAAAAAATAGCTCTTAATAATGCTGTTAATTTACAAAAACACTATGGAATGGATAATATTACGATTGAAATTGTGGCATTTGGACCTGGGCTAGGTTTATTGACCACTAAAAGTAAACAGGCAGATAGAGTGAAAAGTCTCGCTCTTCAAGACATAGAATTTAGTGCTTGTGCAAATACAATGAAAAAAATGGCTAAAAAAACAGGTAAACAACCCGAGCTAATTGAAGGTGTTAGTACTGTTCCTGCAGGAGCAGCAAGAATTATTGATTTACAGGAGCAAAATTACTCATATATCAGACCTTAATACCAGGATATATCTGAATCAAACCGATAAGTATTCTTCTATGGATACTTATCTTATTTAAAAATTCTGATGCTTTTTTCTTCACCTCTACTTCATCCTCTATGTAGTTTGCCAAAATGCAAATAATATACTAGTCTTTTAAGTATAACTATAACTATAATTCTATCATAGGTAAGTCTTTAAGGATTTTATCATTTTTATTCAGTGGCTTACCTATTAATTTTGAACCTCAAAATTAGGTTCCATTCCAAACTGATAAAGTC
>JAPHSW010000020.1 GCA_026196615.1 Gammaproteobacteria bacterium
TATGTCCGGAATGAACGGCATGAGTGGTATGAACGGCATGGGCGGTATGACTGCCTGGAGATAAGAAAACGAAACGTCTCCTCCAAAACGCAAGGATGCATTTTTATAAGTGCAAGGATGCACAATTACAGGCGCTGGAATGCGCCAATTTTTTACCAATAAATTAACCAGCTCATCGACAAACAATTTCTGTCAATGACAAATTCAGTAGCCTGAGGTCGAAACAAAATGAAAAAAAATTATCTACCCATGATACTACTATTGCTATTAAGCTATGCCATGACTCTATCAGCAGGTGAAAAATCAATATCAAATGATTATCAACGTGCACAATGGGACCCCATTCATTTTCAACCATCAATTGCTACTGCTACTAATCAACAATGTTTAAACTGCCATCAAGAAGTTATTGATCGTAAAGTTCTTTCAAAATCAGTAGCTGGCCTTGCCACTGAATCAACAAAAGCATGGTATCAAACACTCACAACTTATAATGGTGAACAACAAACTTTTCATCAACGTCATTTAACCAGTGATTTTGCTAAGCAAGTCATGAACATGCAATGCACTACCTGCCACCAGGGTGGTGATCCACGAGAAGAAGCAGTTAATCCACCAGATCACGAACAAACTCAATTTACTTTACGCAAATCAGTCAATCCTGAAACCTGTCTGATGTGTCATGGTGACTTTCCTGATTATAAGCGTATGGGATTGACTTCACATTGGAATACTTCAAGAGATATTTTTCAGAATAACTGTCTCCTCTGTCATGCAGGAATAAGAACCAATCGTCATCAAGTTAACTTTCTCAAAGCAGAAGCCATAGAAACAGCAGGTAAAGAAGATTCTGATGTTTGCTTCGGTTGTCATGGCGGACGCCAGTGGTACCGTATTGCCTACCCTTATCCACGAAATGCATGGAAAGGCATGGCAGACCATACACCTGAATGGGCAAAAGATCGACCCACTGAATCAAACCCTAGATTTCGAATTATTCCAGAAAAAATTAGCAAAAAATAAACCCAATGAACCTGGTGCAAAGGAAAATAAACTATGACCATTAAAGAAAGCTTTAATAAGCTTCAGCAACGTCTGAACCTAACCCGACGTTCCTTTTTAAAAGGCACTGCAACCGGTGCAGGAGTTTTGGCAACCACCGGGCTAGTAGAAATGAAATACGGCAAAGAAGCCAAAGCCTTTGCCTATGAACCTTATCCCACAGACGATCAACTGGAAACAGTTGTCACTAGTTGTGCACACAATTGTGGTTCACGTCATATGCTGGTGGCACATAAATGGAAAGACGTCATAGTAAGACTGTCCAGTGATGATGGCCGGTATCAGAAAGATGGCTATTTTGGAAAAGACTCTAACGAAGAACCTCAGTTGCGTGCCTGTTTGCGTGGCCGTTCATACCGACAGCGGCTTTATTCTGCAGAACGTCTACTATACCCCATGTTACGTGTCGGTGAACGAGGTGAAGGAAAATTCAAACGAGTTTCATGGGATGAAGCACTGAATTTCATCGTCAAGAAAATGAATCATCTTAAAAGTACTTATGGGCCTACAGCGATTGTAGATCAAAGCTATGCAGGTGCTTCCTATGGCGTACTACACAAATCAGATCAAATCGAAGGACTACAGGGACGGTTTCTCGGAATGTTTGGTTGTAGAACCAATTCCTGGTCTGTACCTTCTTATGAAGCGACAACTGCCAGTTCTAAATGGACTTTTGGCACCATACAGGATGGTAATGAAGATGATACTTACGCTGACTCAAAGCTAATGATTATGTGGGGCTGGAATCCAGCCTACACCTTTCATGGTGGTAACACTTTCATGTATATGCGTATGGCAAAGCAACGTGGTTGTAAATTTGTACTCATTGATCCTCAATATACTGATTCAGCAGCAGCCTATGATGCCTGGTGGATACCTATCAAGCCCAATACCGATGCAGCAATGATGGCGGGAATGGCCCATTATATTTTTACCAATAATTTACAGGATCAGGAATTTATTAATAAGTTTGTTCAGGGAATGGATGCTGGAACCATGCCTGACTGGAGTAAAAACTCAGTCAATGGTCAGGAAAACTTTAAAGATTATATTTTGGGCACATACGATGGTCAGCCTAAAACACCTGAATGGGCAGCTAAAATCTGTGGTGTTCCTGCAAAAGACATTATTAAACTGGCTGATATGTATGCTACAACCAAACCTGCAGCACTTAAAGCATCCTGGGCCCCAGGACGTAACGCCTATGGTGAACAATACAGTCGTATGGCAGCAGCACTACAGGCAATGACCGGAAACATTGGCAAGCTGGGTGGTTGTGCAGAGGGTGTGGGTAAAGGCTGGCATGCCGAAGCAGTTGCATACCCCTATGATAAATACGCCAATATCTGGTTTCAGGCAATTAAATCTGATCGTTGGGCTCATTGCGTATTGAATTACCCCAATGTTAAACGCGAAGAGGTCGGCCTCTGGCCACGGCAGGATGCTACAGACGGTCAGATTCCCAATATTAAAGGGATTTTCTGGCAAGGCTCAGACTGGTTCAATCAACTCACCAATATCAATAAAGAAATCGAGGCAATTAAACTATTAGAATTAGTCGTGTGTCTGGACTCCACAATTACGCCATCAGGTCTCTGGGCAGATGTACTACTACCTGTTTCAACTCATTTTGAACGTCACGATACAGCTTTGCCCTGGTATAAAGGTCACTATTATATTCACCGCCCTAAAGTCATTGAACCCATGGGTGAATCAAAAACGGATCTACAGATTTATACCGAATTAGCCTATCGAATTGGTGGTAATGTTTTTGGTCAGGCCTATAACCCCAAAGCAAACCGAAATTATTTTCACAACAATGATGCAGTCGATGAAGCCTACTTAAAAGAATGGTGGGAAACCAAGGTGATGGCTCATCAGCATGTTGAGATGCCATGGGAGGAATTCAAACAAAAAGGCGTTTATAAATTTAAACTTGATCGGCCTCATGTTGCTTTTCAGGATCAAATCGAAAAAGGAACTCGTTTCGAAACTGCTTCTGGAAAAATTGAAATTCTTAGTACACAACTGGCCAATATTGGTGATTGGAAAAAAACAAAATATGGTTACCACATCCCCTCAATTCCAAAATGGATAGAACCCTGGGAATCTTTAAACTCACCGAAAACCAAACAATGGCCCTTTCATCTAATATCACCACACCCTAGATGGAGAACTCATTCAATATTTAATAATTGTTCCTGGTTGCGTGAGACTTATGAACAGGAGGTCACCATTAATGCAGCTGATGCTAAACGCATTGGCATAAAAAATGGTGACACTGTTGAAATATGGAATGACAGAGGCATGGTTGTTGTCCCCGCCTATGTTACAGAACGTTGTATGCCTGGAGTACTGGTATTGCATGAAGGTGTTTGGATGGATCGTGATGAAAACGGCATTGATCGAGCAGGAAACCCTGACTTCCTAACTCTGGATGAACCCAGTCCCGCAGGTGCTTTTGCATACAATACCGTGTTATGTAATTTACAGAAAACTAAACTGGCGCATCGCCCTGGTTGGGACAAATTAGCCACTTCAACCGCTCACGTTTTTCGTCGCGATTACTAATCAGACTTGAAGGAATACAACATGTCAACGAAGAAAGATGCCAAGAAAATACGGGCAGCAGTCAAACGCACCAAACGTGAAACATACACACCGGTTACGCCTGAGATGCAAATGGGATTCGTTCATAATAATGTGGATTGCATCGGTTGTCGCGCCTGTGAAATTGCTTGTAAAGATAAAAATGGATTAGCACCCGGCCCTCGTTTTCGCCGTGTACAATACATTGAAGGTGGTACTTATCCCAATGTTTTTGCCTACAAAGTAAACATGTCCTGTAACCATTGCGCAGAACCTGCCTGTTTACCCACCTGCCCTACAGGTGCCATATTTAAACGTAAAAAAGATGGCATCGTCGATATTGATTCGACTCTTTGCATTGGCTGTCGCCGATGTGAAGCTGCTTGTCCCTATGGCGCACCTCAGTTTGATCCTTCTGAAAATATTGTCAAAAAATGCAATATGTGTGTGGATGAAATTGATGTAGGCAGAAAACCTTATTGTGTCATGGCTTGTATGATGCGAGTTCTGGATATCGGACCAATCGAAAAAATTTGGGATGGTAGTCTTAGCACAGTAGCCTATGGCGGCAAAGATACGGTTTCCCGACAGGTTAAGAATATGGCGAATATTGAGTTAACCAAACCCTCTATCGGCTTTGTTGCTCACAGTAAAGGAAAATTAAAATGAACGCTGCCTTACCGAAGTCTGACATGCCCGATTTTATAAATACTTTTCGCATACGTGTCGCTGAAGATCTTAATATGCTAGCCACATTACATGATCGTGAACCTGACTCAGACTTGTTGGCAGAGCTCAAAAAAATAGACTTTCCATTTTGCCTGACACTGACATCTGAAAAACATTCAGATTCTGAAACAATGGTTCTTGCCGATGCCATGTTCCTATTACAGCAGTCTTTAGAAAATTTGACGGTGCCTGTGGAGCAAAATATTTTGGATGATCTTGCCGCGGACTATGCCAGCATTTATCTCAACCACAATATTTCAGCATCACCTGAAGAGTCAGTCTGGCTTGATGAAGACAGCTTGATCTGTCAACAGAGTATGTTTGATGTGCGTACCTGGTATGAAAATTATGGTCTTGAGATACCAAACTGGCGACTGAGACCTGATGACCATCTAGTTTATGAACTACAGTTTATTGCCCAATTATTATATAGAGATGAACGTTTAGAGACATTGGAAAAAATAACTGTTTTTATGGATGAGCATCTGTTGCGATGGCTAGGCAATTTTGGCGAACGAGTTCTGGGACGCTGCGATACACAATATTTTGCAGGAGTCGCAGCTCTCACTGCAGCATATTGTGAAGAGTTTCGTGAAATTTTAGCAGAAATTCTGGAGCAACCTCGTCCTACTCGAGAAGAAATTGAAGAACGCTTGAAACCCAAACAGTCTCAAGCAGAGGAAGTATCGATGAACTTTATGCCCGGCATGGGTCCGGCAGTTTAAGCTCTTTGATTATAATTGACACTAGTTAAGAGGATCTTTTATGTTTTTTTTGAATAATACACGTAGCACATCTTTTCTAAAATTCATTCCTATTGCTTTTACTCTATGTATTATGACATCTCCTGTTTTAGCAGGTGATGCAACTGCTGGAAAAGCTATCTATGATGGTGCTGGTGCCTGTGCATCCTGTCACGGCGCTACTGGTGCTGGTGACGGTGTTGCTTCTGCAGCCTTTAATCCAAAGCCAGCCAGTTTTGTCAGCGGTGCTTTTCGATTAGACACTGATGGTGACGGAGATATTGGAAGCGATACGGATTTAAACAATGTCATCAAAAATGGTGCAGCAAAATATGGTGGCAATGCGGGTATGCCAGCTCGTCCCGATCTTTCTGATGCTCAGATCAGTGATCTCGTTGCATACATTCGTACTCTAAAAAAATAAATATTCAATAGAGCCTGAAATGCAAACAATAAAAAAGCCTCTTTTTGATAATATCACACAAGAATTTCGCTTACCTGTGATTGATGCAGAATCTTGTGTGCACAGTCTCTGTAACACAACTGATTGCCATGCTTGTGTGGATGCTTGTCCTTCTCAAGCCTGGATACTTGATGATGATTCACTAGGGCTTGATATTGAGGCCTGTGATGGTTGTGGTTTATGTGTTCCTGCCTGCCCTAGCGGCGCATTACATGTTCATTTTCCCTGGGTCACCCGTCAACTGGGTTCCAGAATGATAGCTCTGTTTGCTTGTGATAAAAGTGGCATTAATGAAAACAACGGGATTCTTCCCTGTATTCATGCTTTAGGACTGCGGCAATTATTACAGCTCTATAATTCTGGGGTTCAACACTTGTTATTAGCAACAGCTGCATGTAAAGCATGTTCTCGATTACAAAATGAAAGTCTCTACCAACGTGTAGAACGACTGAATCAATTACTCGATGAGCATAAAAAACCACCGATAATAATCATGCAACGCTCAAATGACGTATGGAAAAAAGTTTTTAGAACTGATGAAACTGTATGTCGTGGTACTCAAGTGTCAAGGCGTGATTTTTTAAGCGGAGGTGGAAAACAAATCCATCAACAATTATTGATAATCGACCCATTAAACCATTCTGAATTTCAAACCATTCCTCCAGGGAAGTTACTACCCGATCTTGGAGAAACAAAAGCTCACTGGCCTTGGACACCAAGGCTTGATGAAAGCAAATGTAATGGTTGCAATGCTTGTATAAAATTATGTCCAACAAATGCATTAAGTCTTATCCAGACTGATGATAATTCTTCAAAATTATACGAATTAAATCCCCAAAACTGCACAGGATGCGGTATTTGTACAGCTGTGTGCGAATCAGATGCCATATCCATTCATCGCTGGATTCTGTCATCACCTAGCCAAATCATGTTGTCAGAAGAAGTTTGCCAAAGCTGTGGTAACGATTTCCATATACCTCAAACTCAATTAATACCAAAGGACGAAAATTCTAAGATATTACTATGTCGTATTTGTCAGCATCATAATTATAATAACAACCTTTATCAGGTGTTGGAATAAATAAACATAATGACAATCAATACACTGAGTTTAATTTAAAAATTTTAAGGCTTATCAATGTCACAACGACATCCAATTATTGCAGTAACAGGCTCATCTGGAGCAGGTACAACAACGGTTAAAGATACTCTTGATATTATATTTCAACGCGTTGGCGCTCAAGCTGCTTTCGTTGCGGGTGATAGTTTTCATCGTTACGATCGTAATGAAATGAAAAAAGAAAAAAAGAAAGCCAAAAAAAATGGCAAGCGACTCAGTCATTTTGGCCCCGAGGGAAACCTGTTTAATAAACAGTTAGAACTATTTCAAAGTTATGGAAAAAACGGTACTGGTCAAAGACGTCAATACATTCATGATGATGAGGAAGCTGCAATTTATGGATGTAAGCCAGGTACTTTTTCTCCGTGGGAAGATATTCCTAATGGTACTGATCTACTTTTTTATGAAGGGCTTCATGGCGGTGTCGCCACTGATCAGTTTAATCTGGCAGATGAAGTTGATTTATTGATCGGTGTCGCCCCCTCTATTAATCTTGAATGGATTCAAAAAATTAACCGTGATACTGAAGAACGAGGTTATGATCATGAGGATGTATGTGATGCAATCTATCGCCGTATGTATGACTATATGAATTATATATTGCCGCAGTTTTCCAATACTCATATTAATTTTCAAAGAGTTCCTATTATAGATACATCGAATCCCTTTATGGTAAGGCAAATACCAACACCAGATCAGAGTCTTGTCGTAATTCATTTTTTAAAATTCCAACCATCCGTTGAATACAAACTGCATTTAAAGGGTTTAATCGAAGGCTTACAGATCACAACGTACAGCACCTTGGTAATTCCAGGAGGAAAAATGCAATATGCCATGGAACTTATTTTGACTAAGCTGATTTTAGATCTTATGGAGAAGCGCGGTCATTTACAGGAAAAAATTTTGTAAAACTCAATTATAACTTTTAATGGCTATGTAGCTCAGTTGGTGAGAGCACAGCATTCATAATGCTGGGGTCACTGGTTCAAATCCAGTCATAGCTACCATTTTTAAATTGCAAAGGCAGACTAGCCAATACCTTCTTTAAGTTCTCTTTTCTTTTTATCACCAATATCATTCCAGTGTTTATCACATAATGCACCTTCAAAGGAATATAAATAATAACAGACTGGTAATGTTTCATTGGGATACTTTATTTTTAAAAGCTTATGAGCTTCTACCGCTCCAATTTTTTGTAAGTCTTTTTCAGAATTAATATTTATTGTCTTTAGACGGCTTGCTAGTTTTTGACCAATATTTTTTAAGTCTGTTAACTTTCTATTCTGATGTGTAACCATCTTGATACTCTTCTTCAGGCTCTATTGCCTGTACAATATCGATATTTACTCCATTTGGGTCTTGTACACAAAAATGATATTGCCCCCAATCTTCACTTTTAAGTTCAAGAACTATATTGAGTTTCTTTTCTTTGGCTTCTAAATATGATTTTTCTGCATCTGAAACTTCAAGACTCAAAATAAATCCATCACCATTAAATGAATTATGAAAAATCTGTGGTTGCGTAGGCTGATTTTGTAGTAAAAATCCAATCTGTACCCCAGACTGCGATATGAGATGGATATACCATTTATTTTCAAATGCCACATTGAAACCAAAATTATTCAAGTAAAATGATTTTATTTCTGTTAGTTGTTTAACAATAATAACAGGAAATGAACTATTTGGATGAATCAATTTTCTCTCCTTTTGTTAGTGGGTAATGTCCGTATTAGCATAGAAACTCTTTCTGGAGTTCCCTTCAAAAATGTTTATTAAAAATTCAATTCGCTTACAAATTAATTTTTTTAATTTTATCTATGAGCGACCTATAATCTCTAATGTTAATTTGTTAACTCAAGTATGCATTGATGGTTGTCTTTCATTTTTTTTAATTTCTTCATAGTTAAAATTATTAACATTGAGTTCAGAACCATAATAAACAACTACCTCTCTTGAGCCTGCCCCAAAAGCAAGCTCTCTAAGTGCTTGAAATTCAATTTGTGTAATACCACCATCAATTTTTTCCATTGGATGAATAACAGTTAAAGGCGATGGTGAAAAAAACTTGTTCTTTAATAGAGTATGTATAATATGTTGTAAAACCTTTTCTGCTGCCATAAAATTTGATAGCAATGTTCTTGGGTGAGAGAAGGGATTTGTGATAACTGTCTGTAAATCACATTCTATTAATTCTGCACTATTACCAACAGCAATTACAATTACTTCACCTTTATTATTTTTTTGTGTTGCAATTAATGGTTTTTCGTCATAAATATTACCTGAAACAATATCAGTTACTTTAATTCGATTTTCCCATATTTGTACATATAAAATAGTACTGAATTTTTTTACTATTTTTTCGAATATCATTTTATTTTGTAAGTAAGTGGTTGAACTATTCGGAAGGCGAGTTTTTTACACCACTGCATTTTATTGATTGTATTTCTTTAATATTTTTCTACCAATCCAATACCAGAACCATGTAAAAAAAACTGTCTCTAAAAATGCAATTATGTACAAGGTGAACACCTTATTTGCACCATCGGTAGTTGCTTCTTCTAACAGATTTTCTGTTACTGCGGACTCCAATCTTAAATCCCACTTTTCAATTACAGCCATATTTGAAAGTGCGTATGTGAGCAGTAATGAAATAATAACCGCTATAATTGTTACTTTCCATTGTTTTATATATGCAGCAAAAAACATTATTACAGCTGGTGTTAGCAACCATAAAAACCAATAAATATTGAACCTAGTTGTATCAAACTCTTCCATTACTTATTTGACCATATAATATTGTCTTGAGTAAACCATCAGGACAGATAAAAAAACATAACATATCGTTAGTCAACAGCTCAATAGAACAAGACTTATACAAATTTATGACTTTTCACCTGTATTAGAAAAATTTTCCACTAATGGCCGTAGTATTGACATTAATTCCATGTCAATATCACTCTCAGCAATAGCCTTTCTGGAAAGTCCAATGGCTACTGACACCATGGGTTCACCTAGAACATAGGTTTTATATAATTCCCGAGATACACCATTATGAAATATATGGATTTCATCATTTAATTCAGATGCACTCATACCTTTATCTGCCCACATTAAAAAATTCTCAAAGAGCTTCTCTAATTCACTATTGAGTTCATTCTCGTGAGCGTTTTCGGCAAGATCTCTCAATATAGATTTTTGATATTTTGTCAGTGATTTGTTCATTTTTTAAATTGAATTATTGGTTCACAAGAACTAGTAAAGAAAACTTAAAAAAACCGAAACAGAGGGCCATTATTTCTAAGATTAGAATTAACAACTCTCTGATCAGGCTTTCTTTCCATCAATTAGGAGAAACCACAATCTGACGGGTGAGTTCATTATTTTGTTCATTCATTTCAACAACTTGGTTCCCACAAGCAACTACTGCTCTGATAGTATAAGTTCCTGCCATGTTTGAGATAAAAAAACCATCCTTTCGCCATTCTTTGCCTGGCTTGAGGGCAGGAATAGTTTTTTCGTTCCAAATTGGCTGGCTATTTAAAGAATTAGTAGTGCGTAACTTACATTTAAATTTAGGTGATTTACCAGGGCCAAGGTTTTTGACAAAGTACCATACCTTAACTTGCTCGTGTTGCTTTGGCGCGCCAGGAGAGTAGTTAATTTTGGTCACTTTCAGGTCTGGCTTGAGCGTTGGCTTTATTAAAATACTCTTTTGTTTGATATTATTGCCTTCCACAGATTCAACAACGTCATTTCCCACATCAGCAGTCACTTTAACAATAAGATTGGTCGAATGAACATAGTTTGTATCGAAGGTAATCTTTTCTATATGTTTATATTGCTGATTTGGATTAAGACCTGGTATCTGAATTACCGGGGCAGGAGACGCTCCACCAACCTTAACTTCCGCACCAAAAGCGTCACTCCGTGCCTGTCCAATATTTTTAACAAAGACATATATGGTAATTTCATCACCTGCTCTTGGTGCACCAGGTGAATGATTAATTATGGAGACAACGAGATCTGGCTTGGCTGATTTGGTAACCCCCTTTCTTGTTGCTTTTGCTGGCTTCATAGCATTCGGGTTAGCAGTTACCGGATAAGCCACAGTAGATTTAACCTTTGTTACTTCTGATTTTTTGCCAGTTTCTGCACTGAATATGGATAGTGGCAAGCACAGAAAAACTAAGGCTACAAACAAGGATTGAACTAATTTGAACTTTTTCATACTCCTTCTCCCTTCACTTTATTTGATTTCCCTTCCCTTCGTCTCTTTACCGCCCAAAGCGGACATTGACTAATGAGGTGAAAGTCCTCTATAGGAAGAGCACGGTCATAATTTCCCTTTATTCTATAAGGATATTATGAACCTAATTACTAACAAAAGGCAAGTATTGGTCTATGAGTAGGATATGGGGGTTTGGTTGAAGGAGTCCACATTAGCAGGGGAAGTCCATTTTCCCTCTTGAATGGCTTGTTATGTACTTTATTTGATTAATAATTTGATTTCAAATGACCATGCATACCAAACTACAACTAAAGAAGTTGCAACTTCGACAGCTACAAGGAAAACGTAATAGATTGTACCTGTGCATATTAAAGGCGACTGCTCACAGGTAAAAAGAAACACGTTGTGGAGCGAAATCTGCTACTAATTTGCCTACAGAATAGACTGTAACAATGGATGTCTTATTTGTTTTAGCCAGGTTTCCGCGCCAATATAGTCGCAAACTGCAATTTCGCGCCAGTGTGCATAGAACCTACATCTTCATTGTACTTAATCAGCTCCCACCCCTCATAAGCCTCACGCAACTGCCCCGCTTTTAGCGTAAAAGGGAAGTTAACTGGACATGGGTGTTCTTCAGTGCTCATGGCACAAACAATCAGGTTATAACCACCAGCCAGAGTACGCTTATGCATATCGGCAATAATAGCATCAACACGAGCTGGGTCGAGAAACATTAAAGTTACGGTGCAGGCAATAAAACCATAGTCCTCACCAAGGCTCGCATTGTTAATGTCGTACACTTGAGCCTTAATATTGCTCATATTTTCTTCAATAATAATACTTTGCAGCATATCAATGGCACTGGGATTAGTATCTATGGCGGTCACGTTGAATCCGAGCTGGCCGAGGTAAACAGCATTACGTCCATTCGAACAACCCATATCTAACGTATCACACGGCGATATAATTTTGCACGCATCGACCACTTCACTATGCGCAGGATTTAAGCCATAACGGCTATTTAGATCAATTATCATAGTAATCACTTAGTTTTTGAGTTGAGGGCTATTATCTTACGACTAATCTTGCCCAATGAAATGTGAATATCTTATAGCTTTTATCTGACGAGTCAACAACACTATCTATTGGAATTAAGCCAATCGAGTTCCATTATTTATCATCAACTTCCGGATTCGTATCTTGAAGCAACCCGCTTTATATTTTAAGCGGATACATAACGAGGCTGTAGAATAACCCCTTTTTCTGTATCTTTTCATTAATTCCACAATACCGCATTCATAAACTGCTTTCAAATTTTGATATTAAAA
>JAPHSW010000029.1 GCA_026196615.1 Gammaproteobacteria bacterium
ATCAAGTTTCGCGAACGGTGGCGTCCGTTTTGCCCTAGTATGCTAGATACCGTGGCACCTCAGATGCTTAAAACTGATCATCCTGCACCTTTTATGACATTTACGTTTGAAGTAAATGATGGCTGGGCTGAACGTGTTCCAGAAGTTGTTCATGAAGATGGGACTGCTCGAGCACAGGCAGTGAAAGAGGCAATTAACCCACGTTATTATGCATTACTCAAAGAAATTGAAGTGTTAACTGGTAATGGTGTTGTGTTAAATACCTCACTTAATCGTCGAGGCGAGCCTGTTGTTTGTACTCCAGAAGATGCACTGAATATGTTTTATGGCTCGGACCTTCAATATCTGATCATGCAGGATATCCTGGTTACTAAGTAAGTTTTTCTATGTGAATCTTACTGAGTGTAACTGAATAAACTGCTTTTTTGACATGGCGGATTGATTCGCCAATAGACTTAAGTATTTCAATGACTGCACAAAAATACGTACTGCATCTTTGCCATGACTATACAATCCCATTTTTAGATGTGGCTAGACAGTATGCCAGTTTATTTAAAGGCACTGAATATCAGGTTATAACTGTCTACCTTGTGGGTGAAAAGGATCAAAAGGTTATTGATTATACTGATTCAGATGAAGTCTTGTTCCTGAATAATTGCTCAGGTGATCTTAAAGGACTTAAACGTAAGCAAATCAATCAGGTGAAAAAACTTTGTTCTCACTATGATTTTAAGTTTGCTATTGGTCATCGTTATCAGGCTATTTATATCTTACGCCACATTAAAAACTTGCCTGTTCTTGGTGTCAATCACTCTTTTGGTAAATTAAAACGTTTTAGTCGTCGATTGTTTTTGAATATGCATAAGAAAAACTTGTATTTAATTGGTATTTCAAATGCTATTCGTGATGAAATGAGAATTGCACTACCAAAGTTTCCCAAAAGCCAAATAGTAACCTTGTATAATCGGATCAATCTGGAACAGGTTCAAAATATACAGGTTAGTCGTGCTGAAGCAAGAAACTTTCTAGGACTTACTGACGATAAGTATGTTTTTGCTAACGTGGGACGTTTACATCCAGATAAAGATCAAAAAACTTTAATTAATTCTTTTGCTAAAGTTGCCTCGCAATTACCTGATTCAATATTAGTTATCTTAGGTAAAGGACGTCTGGAAAAAGAATTAAAAGAACAGGTAAAGCAATTACAATTAGAAGAACGTGTTTTGTTTCTGGGGTTAGTACCTGATGCCATTAAATATTATAGAGCATTTGATAGTTTTGTTTTAAGCTCGGACTATGAGCCATTTGGTATGGTATTGCTAGAGGCTATTATTTCTGATGTTCCAGTTATTGCCACCAATGCAGGTGGTGCCAAAGAAGTGATCAAAAGTGATCAGTGGTTATTTAATGTCGGTGATGAAGAACAACTTTTGAATTTAATGTTAAATTTTTATCATCTTGAAGCAAATGAGATTGCATCTATTAATGCACAGAATGTTCAGTGGTTAAAACAGAATTTCACTGATGAAGCGGTTAAAAAATCTTTTTGGAAGTTACCTTTTTTAAAAAATATTCTATGAGAGAATTAAAAATAGCTATAGTTCCATTACAACGTCTTGGTGATGGCGTTATATCTCTTGTCTTAGCTAATAATTTACATCAAAATAATTATTCAGTGACCTTGATACATGGATTTATGCATCAGATCAATCACTGGTTTGAATTTGATATTAAGCCCTACCCAAATAATGATGAGTTGGAAAACATACTTGAAAATTTTGATATTGTCTTAATGGATATGTGTACTCCTCTTGTTTTATCCAAAAGTGAGGAACAACAGAAAATTATTTCAAAAAAATACATTTTTTATGCAGTTGGAAATTTGAATGAATGTTTTATCAATGACCACTCTGAACGTTTAACTAGTCGACTAGGAAAAGAGTTTCAACCTTTGTTTGCATCCATCGCTCAAGGATGTAGAACGATCAAGTTTGATAAAGATGATTCGATGGTTGACAATATGAAGCATTATTGCCAAAAAACGCTTAAGTTAAATTATGTTTCACATAGAACAGGAATTAAAATACCCACTGATATTAAGTTTCAAAAAAATAATAAGAGAGTCGTTATTGCACCTACGAGTAGTTTAGAAAAAAAGAATTGGGGGCGTAATAAATTTATCCTTCTGGCTCGCCTTTTTAAGGTAAAAGGTTATAAACCCATCTTTGCTGTTTCAATGAGTGAAAGGCAAGAATGGGAAAAAATTCTTAATAATGAGTTTGAACTACCAGAATTTAAAAGCATACAATTATATGCAGAATATTTATATGAGTCGTTGGGTTTTATTGGTAATGATTCTGGTGGAGGGCATGTTGCTTCGCTGATGGGGGTGCCAGTATTAACAATTGTGAGCAGTAGTAAAAAAATAAATTTTAGATGGCGTCCAGGTTGGGGTGAAAATGCTGTTGTCGCACCTAGTTTTACATTTAAGTTTAAGGGGCATCGATATTGGCATCATTTTTTAACAATAAGAAAAGTGTTTAATCAATTTTCTTATCTGATAGAAAAAAATGCCCAAAAATCACTGTGAAAAACTAAACCTTATCAATTTCACCATTGCTTTCTAAAGCGGACTTGACATCGATATAATGCCAGTCTTCTACTTTGATCTGATCGGGAAACCAGATACTATCGGGCCACCCCAAATTATACTTCGGTGCAATAACAACTTTATCTTTATTATTGTTGAGCCATCCTCCCCACCAGGAGAATGTACTATTAGCTAGAATGTTATATCTGCATAATGTGAGTAAAAACAGATCTACAACAGCAGGGTTATTTTTTGAGATGAACTTATTGGGTAAGCTCTGAAAAACCTGTTCAGCAAAATCAGGTGAATCGCTAATAATGATATAAAAAAGCTCATTGGGCAACTGTTTCAATGCCTCTTTATAATAGGCAATGGGTAAGATCCAACCCAAGCCATCATCCTTTTCTTCCATATCATGATAATCAGAGCGTCTAATATGAATGCAGCATCGTTTTTCTAAGGGAGCTGTTATTGTCTGATTTATTTGTTCAATTTGGTCACGATATTCTTTTCTAGGGGTATACCACTTTAATATCATTTCACGATTATGTTTGAAATATTTTTCTGACTGAAAGGTCCCTTGAACAGTATAGCCATCGGTTAAATCAAAAAAAGAAGAATCAAATTTTTCATCAGATTTTTTGCTGGTATAAGGTGTTTTTTTAAAACGAAAAATACGCCTTTTTGCCCATGGATTTAAGGCATATAAAAAACGTCTGAAGGCTAATGAAAAATTAGTTTCACCAGAAAGTTCAAAATGTTTAAATAAAGAACCTTTTTTACCACCGCGGAAACAAAACTGATATCCTTTTTTATCTGCTAATGTTTTACAAGCAGCGTATTGAAACATATTGTTTCCGGTTTGTGCACGAAGCTTGAGCATTAACATGAATTGTTTCCGATAGTTGTATTCTTTTGTACAAGTTCAAGGTATTTTTTTCGGTATAATTTAATGTCAAAAGACTCTATTAATCGCTGAAATAATTTTTCACCTAAAGTTTTTCGTTCATCTTTTGGTAATTTATAATATTTTTCCATTGCATGAAAAAGTTGATCTACATCTTTTGAATCAATGAGTTCTCCCTGATCACTAATAACAGAAGGTACTCCACCGACTTTAGTCGCAATTACAGGGACTTTAGCTGCCATTGCTTCAAGTAAAACCAGGGGAAGACCTTCTGAAAGAGATGACAAGACAAAAACATCAAATGCAGGCATTAATAGTTTGGCATCAATGATTTCTCCAGGAAAGAGAATTGCTGTTTGAAGGTTTTTTTCATTAACATATTGCTGTAATTCTTTTTTTAATTTACCATCACCAATAAGTACCAATTTTATATTTTTATCTGAATGATAAAGTTTTTCAAATCCCTTTATCAAATATAAATAGCCCTTTACTGTAACCATCCGACCCGTCGTACCAAAAACAAATGAATCAGAGCTTAAGCCTAATTGTTTTCGAGCCTTTTCTCTTGAATAAACTCGTTTGAGTAATTTCTCTGTATCAATGGCATTATTAATGGTAATGACGTTGTGATTATTAAAACCATAGCCAATATGAGATAAATAATCGTTTACAGCTTGAGAGACAGTAACAATTGTCCAATATTTATCCAAAAACATAAGTGCATTGAGCTTTCGGTAAAATCGATTAAAATCATCCAAATTATGAACAACGCCAATACAATGAGGGATTTTTAAAAATTTGTTTAATTTAAGCATAATATCAAGTGCTTTAAATCTGTGTGTAATGACTACATCAAAATTTTCTTCGCGACAAAACTTTAAGAGTTGACGCATTAAAGACAGTCGTAAACCCTTCATATCCTTTTTTTGAAATTTAAAGTATTTTACTCGCTCACTTTGTGAGTGCATTCCGCTGGTACTTTCTTCTGGTGTGTCTGTCAAGTAAGCCGTGACGACTTCAAAATTTTTGGTAGGTAATGCTTCAATAATTTCTTCCTGTAAGTCAGAAATACGGACGCTGCATTTAGGCTGAAGATGTAATACCTTAATTCGTTTGTTCATATCATGTCGTTTTATCGGGATATTAGTAACATATAGTCTACTATACCCATATAATTTTTTCAGGTTGTCGTATTTAAATTTTCAGTTGAGCTATAAAATACAATTTCTAAATGATGTCTACTTTATTGATTCCTTTTTCATCTTTGTTAATCTGTTTAGCTATTTGTATGAATTTCTCTATTTCATTGCTTTGTAATGAGGTCATATGTTTTCTTATCAGTAGTTCAGGCCAGTTCCACCAGGCAATGCTTAATAATTGATTCACTATCTCTGGTGAAAAACGCTCTTTTATTTTTTTTGCAGGATTTCCTGCGACAATACTATAAGGTTCAACGTCACGAGTCACAATCGCTCCATTTGCAATAACTGCACCATCACCAATAGTAACGCCTGATAGAATAGTGACATTAGCACATATCCAAACATCGTTGCCGATAATAACATCGCCTTTACTTCGGCTGTGTCCTTCAATAATATTATTTTCAAACATAAGACTTAATGGTGATGTAGTAACCCAGTCTGGGCGATGTTCACCACCAAGAAATATTTGTACATAGGATGATATGGAACAAAATGAACCGATTTTTAATGTCGCTCCTTCGTTCCAGTCATGTACTTCAGGTACACCATATGAGCCTCTGCCAATAGAATAGTGAGGATATTTGTTTTTAAAACGACGGTTTTTTTTTTCAAATTTTGATTGTTTGGGGGATTGTTGCCTAAGTCGTTTGTATAGTTTTGTGATTAATTTCATTATCTGTCTGTTTTTTTTGCGATTTGGAATTAAATTCTGCAATAATTATTAGGCTGATTGGAAGCCAGGTCAGGAACCAAATTTCCTTTGGTCGGGTAAAAATATTACTGCCTTCTGTTAACCCTGCTGTTACACCATAAGCCAGCATCAAACCTCCTATTTTAGCCAGAGGTATATTTTTATTTTTTATAACAAAAATAAATAAACTGGAAAGCAAAAGAAACCAGATTAATAAGCCTAATCCTCCAAGGAAATAGGTTAACCCCAAATGTATATTATGAGGCTCTGTAAAATTTTTATTTAGTTCTTCAATGTAAATTAATAACTCAGTGCCTATACCATATCCAAGTACAGGGCGGAGTGCAATTTTTTCAAGGGCAATAGTCCATAGCTCAGGCCTATAAGATAATCCTCGATTGCTTATGTTTTCAAAGTTCATCACGGTAAAAATAATTATAAATATCATAATTATGACACCTATATAAAGTGACTTTTTACTCCGCTGTAACCATAGAAGAAATGCAAAGGCACCGGTAAGGCCAATAAGTGCTGTTCGGGAATATGTGAAAAAAATGAAACTGAGCATACTGAGGAAAAGAAAGGCCAATAATAGACTTTTAAATGTTGTTTTTGGCATTGTGTTGTAATATGCGACAATAAAAACAGTAAAAATACCGTATATATGTGATGAAAGCAGTGGATTAGACAGGTTTCCAACGCCAATCAATCTAAATGTAATGGGAGTATTGTTTATAAAATAAGCATCTATGATGCTATAGAGCCCTGTTATTGCATAAAAAAGACTGGCTACTAATAATACTTGAATAATTCGTTTTTTATGATTCAAATTTAAATAAAGCAGTGAAATAATAAAAGTGAGTATTAATAACAATCGCTTTAGCTTAGTTAAATCACTGACCTCGGTATTGTTCCATAAAAAACTCAAAATAATGAATGCAAATAAAATAAGTAATAACTGGAAAGAGCGTGATAAAAGAAGGGGACTAAGTGCTTTAAATTTAAAAGCGGTAATAATTAATGCCGGTAAAATTAGAAACAGATAAATTTGAGCATGATATGCACTCATACTGCTAAAAAAAAGTATTCCTGTCAAAAAGAAAAAAAATCCTATTGGTAAAATATAGTTCTGAATACTCGGTAGTATTTTTTTTGAAAAATTATTTATCATTTCTTATATGGTAGGGTTAGATGAAATAAGCCTCTGATGAGTTTCCAATTGTAGTATTTTGGTGAAATTTGTTTAAAAATTTTCCATGCATAGCTTCGATCTTTTTTGGATACTTTTAAAAACATACGTAATAGAACCTGATTTTTGACATCAAGGTATTCAGGCTCTTTACGATAATTATCATAAATTTGTAAAAGGCTTTCAGTCATAAATTGATAATTCTTATAAGAATTGCTCTGATGTTCACGATAATAAGCAAGTATATCATTTAAAACAGCAATTTTATGACCTGCATAAGTGATTCTTAACCATAAATCCAGGTCCTCAAGATTACAATCAATATTAAAGCCTCCTACTTCTTGTAAAACATCAGCTCGAATCATAACTGTCGGTGCTGCGGGTATTTGTTTCGGGGTTAGAAAAACGGCTTTAAAATCTATTTCTCTATAAGGTGTTATGCGTTGTTTTGCTTTGATCTGGCCTTCATCATTAATACATAAAATATTACCACCGACAACAGCAATGTCTGGATGAGATTCTAGAAACTTTACCTGCTTTTCTGTTTTATCTAGCATTAAATAATCATCGGATCCTAGTGGAGCAATATACTTTCCCTTAGCTTTTTTAATGGCTTTATTTAATGTTTTTGTGAGCCCCATATTAGCTTGCTGCTCGAATGAGAAGTGATATTTTGCACTGAGTTGTTCTAAAATTTCAGCACTATTATCAGATGAGCCATCATCAATAACGATTAATTCAATATTGTTATACGTTTGTTGCATGATGCTTTCAATGCATGTAGTAATATAATCCTGATGGTTGTAGCATGAAATGATAATACTAACGAGAGGTTGGGTTGAGTCGACTGTTGAATTCATTGATGCAGGTTATCCGGATTATCGATTATTTGCTTTAAGGTTTTGACTAATATTTAAGAATTTTCTCTTAAATAAAGTATTTAAAAAATGATTGTTAATACGATAACTTTGAAGATAAGCATCTTCTATGGCCTGACTGTGTTGGATGTATTGAATATCTTCTGAGATGCGAAAAATATGTTTCAAATTTCTTAAACGCTTAAATATTCCCAGCGAAAAAGGGCTGATGCTCATATCAGAAATATCAATCAAGCCAAATTGTTTATTTGTTGTGTAGATAATATTACCAAAATGGGCGGAGCGAAAGAAAATGCCTTTTGCATGCAGTTTTGCTATGAATTCTCCCAGATGTGTTAGGAATACTTCATCGACTGGATTTGACTGCAGATGTTCTCTTACCATCACTCCTTCAAGCTGATGGTAATGTACGGCAGTACGTTTGATACTTTTTATCTTATATAGGTCGATTAATGAAACTGTTGGAATACCTAATTTTTTTAATTTTTTAGCATTTCTAGCAAAACGGCGTGCCGGTGAGTAGAGAGTCGCTTGTGAAATCAAACGTTTGACACGGAATAACTTGATAATTGAATGATCGGTCAGTTCCAAAACCTTTTTTCCGTGTTCATCATCAGCCAAAAGCGTTGCATTATGTGTGAGACGATTAAACTCGTCGAGTGGCAGATTCTTCATTCAGCTAAAATCATTGTCTTTTTATTATGTAGTACAGTCTTGGCTGTTGGTAAACTTAAAGTATAGGGATTACAAGGGCTTAATTATCCCACAATTCATACGAAATAAGCCAGTAAATGCTTCTTTTGTGTGAAAAGAGTTGAGCGAAATATGATATGATTTGTTTTTTTAATTCTAACGAGATCTATGTGAATACAATAAATCAACCATCAGGCATTAAAGTGTATATTCGTTTATTACACTATGTTATACCTCATTGGAAAATATTTGTACTGAGTGTTTTAGGTTATCTGCTCTATTCTGGCTCCCAACCCTTACTTGCAAAAGTCACAGGTTGGTTGACGGATGCTGTTTATACCAAAGATACTGAAGCTGTTTATCTTATACCGATTAGTTTGTTAGTCATTTATTTTTTTAGAGGACTGGGAGGATTTATAGGGACTTATTTTTTGGCTAAAGTCTCCTTTTCAGTTGTACGTACATTGCGAACAGAAATGTTTAACCAGCTATTGTTATTGCCCAATAGTTATTATGAGCAAAACAACTCTGGCCACCTGATCTCAATGATTACCTTCAATGTGGCTCAAGTCACAGGTGCTGCAACAGATGCAATTAAAGTTATTGTCAGAGAAGGGATCACTGTTATTGCTTTGCTAGGTTTTCTTTTTTATTCCAATTGGCAGTTATCTCTTACTTTTTTAGCGATTACTCCTTTGATTGGCTTTGTTGTTGCTTATGCCAGTAAACGTTTTAAAAAACTCAGTAAGAAAATTCAGGTAACTATGGGAGATATCACCCATATATCCTCTGAAGCAATTAATGGCTATAAAGAAGTTAAAAGTTTTGGTGGGGAAGGTTATGAGCAAGGACGATTTCTTGCTGCCAGTGAGAAAAACTATCGGCAAAATATGAAGATGGTGATGACTTCAGCCATTAATACACCTGTTTTACAAATGATTGTGGCTTTTGCTCTATCAACTTTGGTCTTTTTAGCTTTAAGCTTTCTCAGTGAGATGGAACCAGATGCTTTTATTTCCTACATTGTTGCTGCTGGCTTGTTACCTAAACCCATTCGACAGCTTAGTGAAGTTAATTCCACGATTCAAAAAGGAATTGCAGCGGCTGAAAGTGTTTTTATGATCCTGGATGAAAAACCAGAGCAGGACAAAGGAACGGTTGAGGCACAATCTGTAAAAGGTAGTCTGATATTTAAAGATATTAATTTCACCTATCCTCAAACTGATAAAGTCGTGATTAATAATTTAAACCTTAAGATAGAGCCAGGACAAATCGTTGCTTTTGTGGGACGTTCAGGAAGTGGTAAGTCGACCTTGGTGAGTCTGATTTCAAGATTTTATGATGTTGAGGATGGTCAAATTTTACTGGATGAGCAATTACTGAGTGATTACACATTGAAATCACTTAGAGAGCAAATTTCACTGGTTACCCAGGATGTGACACTCTTTAATGACACCATAGAAAAGAATATTGCCTATGGCACTTTGAGCCACTTCAGTCGAGATGAAATTATTCAAGCTGCAGAATCTGCGTATGCAATGGAGTTTATTAAAGAGCAAGCTGATGGTTTGGATACTCTTATTGGTGAAGATGGTGTCCTTCTTTCTGGTGGTCAAAGGCAAAGGTTGGCAATTGCTCGAGCCTTACTAAAAAATTCTCCGATTTTAATTCTTGATGAAGCCACATCTTCTTTGGATACTGAGTCAGAACGAAAAATTCAAGCGGCATTAGAAAATGTTATGAAGGGACGTACAACTTTAGTCATTGCACATCGTTTGTCTACGATTGAAAATGCGGACTTAATCGTTGTCATGGATAAAGGCTCTATTATTGAAACAGGCACTCATGATGAGTTGATTCGCAATGAAGGCTTGTACAATCAACTACATAAGAAGCAATTTGATGAAAATGAATAAGCTATTGGCTATTTGAACTATTGTTATAATCTTACAATATACTACTGAAAATTCTGACAAACCATAACATCATATACTGACAGCTCCTTCTTTGTTTTTCTGTAAAATACTTAATCAGTTGCTTAGGTAAGTTCTGAGTAACTGATTAACGAATAATTTAATTTAAGGAAAGATAATGAAAAATATTAAAAATGGAATAAACACATTACTATTAACATTGATGTTGACTTTCTCAACAGCTAGTATTGCACAAGAAGTAAATATCAATAAGGCTGATGCGCAAAGTATTGCCGACAGTTTAAATGGTATAGGATTAAAAAAAGCCGAAGCCATTGTTGCATGGCGAACCGAACATGGCAACTTCATGGATTTAGCAAGCTTGGAAAGCGTCAAGGGAATAGGAATAAAAACTATAGAAAAAAATAAAAATGATATTCAGTTTTAAAAATATTTGTTGTCTAGTCCTCGATCATTTTTTATGTAGAAAATAGGTCGGGGACTCTTACTAAATGCCAAATCTTACATTAAGGATAATGAGATGATTTATTTTGAAGGTTATCAACAGTTGTATCGTATAGAAGAACTTTCTCTTGAACGAGCAACACAGATATTAGAACAGCAATTAAATAATGACACGGAGGCTAAAGAAAGCACTGAAGATATAATTAATTGTTCTTATTCCTATCGGACTAATCTGGATAGACATTTGTAAGCTTTTTGACTTTTATCTACAATGGTTTATCTATATCAAATTACTATGGAGAAATTATTGAATATTATTGTGACCGGTGGTGCAGGTTTTATTGGTTCGGCGGTGATACGTCAATACATCGAAGAAACATCGCATACTATTATTAATATTGATGCCTTAACCTATGCGGGTAACCTTGAATCATTGGTTTCAGTTGAAAATAATAAGAGATATCATTTTGAACATGTCAATATTTGTGACAAAGAAGAAATAACTCGAGTTTTTCAGCAATACCAACCTGATGCAATTATGCATTTGGCTGCAGAGTCTCATGTTGATCGATCTATTGATGGTCCAGTTGATTTTATACAAACTAATATTGTTGGGACATGTAATTTACTTGAGGTGGCCCGCCACTATTGGAATGAGCTTGAGGGTGATAAGAAATCATCCTTTCGCTTTCATCATGTTTCTACCGATGAAGTTTATGGTGATTTAGATGAAACGGGGTTGTTTACTGAAGAAACTTCCTATGAGCCAAGCTCTCCTTATTCTGCCAGTAAGGCATCATCAGATCATTTGGTTAGAGCCTGGCATCGCACTTATGGAGTTCCTATTGTAATTACCAACTGTTCTAATAACTATGGTAGCCATCAATTTCCTGAAAAATTAATTCCTTTAGTAACGCTTAATGCATTAGAAGGTAAGCCATTACCTATTTATGGGAATGGAAAACAAATCAGAGACTGGCTGTATGTTGATGATCATGCCAGAGCGTTAAGACTTGTTTTAGAAACAGGAAAAGATGCAGAAACTTATAATATTGGTGGTCATAATGAAAAAACCAATCTTGAAGTGGTAAAAACAATTTGTTCTTTACTGGATAAACTGGTACCTGAATCTGCTTACAAGCCGCATGAGCAATTGATCACTTATGTTGCCGATCGCCCAGGGCATGATTTACGATATGCTATTGATGCAGATAAAATAGATAAAGAACTTGGTTGGCTACCTGAAGAAACCTTTGAAACTGGCATTGAGAAAACTATTAAGTGGTATTTAAATAACCGTGAATGGTGCCAGCACGTACAAGATGGTAGCTATCAGCGTGAACGTCTAGGTACTAAAACTGGAGAAAAGCCTTGAAAGGTATTATCTTAGCGGGTGGTTCAGGTACTCGTCTTTACCCAATTACCAAAGGTGTGAGTAAGCAGTTGACACCTATATATGATAAGCCCATGGTGTACTATCCTCTTTCAGTACTGATGTTGGCGGGTATTACTGATATTCTGATTATTTCAACACCTAATGACCTGTCTCAATTTGAGTCATTACTAGGTGATGGTTCTAATATTGGAGTGAGTTTCTCTTATAAAGCTCAGCCTTCGCCAGATGGACTTGCACAGGCCTTTATTATTGGCGAAGAATTTATTGCAGAAGATGATGTTTGCCTGGTGCTGGGAGATAATATCTTCTATGGTCATGGTTTCAAAAAAATGCTGCATCAATCAGTCCAAAATGTGACAAAACAAGGTAAAGCAACAGTTTTTGGTTACTATGTGCGTGATCCTGAACGGTATGGTGTGGCTGAGTTTGACAAAAGTGGTAATGTTCTGAGTATCGAAGAGAAACCCGAGTACCCTAAAAGCAACCATGCCGTTGTTGGACTCTATTTCTACCCCAACAATGTAGTAAAAATTGCTAAAGAAATTAAACCCTCTCATCGAGGTGAACTGGAAATTACTTCAGTAAATCAAGCTTATCTGGAGCAACAAAATCTTAAAGTTGAACTCATGGGGCGTGGCTTTGCCTGGTTAGACACAGGTACTCATGAAAGTTTGATGGAAGCATCCAACTATATTCAGACAATAGAAAACCGCCAAGGTTTGAAAGTGGCATGCATAGAAGAAATTGCATATGAGATGGGCTATATCACAAAAGAGCAACTCATTGAGCTGGCTCAACCTCTTATGAAAAACCAATACGGCCAGTATCTGTTGCGCCGTGCGGAAGAAGAGGGATAAAATATTAATTTTCTGAAAATTCTAAACATCTATCAATGATAAATATACCTTGTATGAATTTTACTAAAACCAATATACCTGATGTAATTCTTATAGAACCAAAAGTGTTCGGTGATGCTCGAGGCTACTTTGTAGAAACCTTTCGACGCGACTTATTTGAACAGGAAACTGGTATAAAGACAACTTTTATTCAGGATAATGAATCTCGTTCCAGTTATGGTGTTCTCAGAGGATTGCATTATCAGCTACCACCATATGCTCAAAGTAAGTTAGTACGTGTTATTGAGGGTCGAGTTTTAGATCTTGCTGTCGATATTCGAAAAGGCTCTCCTACATTTGGTCAGCATGTTAGTGTAGAACTCTCTGCAGAAAACAAACATCAGGTGTTTATTCCACGAGGGTTTGCTCATGGTTTTGTTGTGCTTTCAGAAATCGCTATCTTCTCTTATAAAGTTGATAATTATTACTCACCAGAATGTGATAGAGGCATCAAATTTGATGACCCTGAACTGAACATCAATTGGCACATTGATTATACAGAGCTACAGTTATCAGAAAAAGATATAATTCAACCATTATTAAAAGACACTAAAGATTTATTTGATAGCCAGGTAAACTTATATACATAAAAATGTGAACTTATGAAGATATTAATTACTGGAGCTAAAGGACAGGTTGGCTCAGAACTTGTTGACCAAGCGAGTAGGAGGGGGCATGATGTACATGGCTATTGCTCTAAGGAGTTGGATATTTCCAATTCAGGCCAAGTAAATGAAAAAGTCCTGCAAGTAAAACCGGATGTGATTATCAATGCAGCTGCTTACACTTATGTTGACAAAGCAGAAACAGAGAAAGAGCTTGCTTATGCTGTTAATTCTCAAGGCAGTGAAAACCTGGCTACAGTCTGTAAAAAAATGAATATTCCTCTACTGCATATCTCTACAGATTATGTCTATGATGGAGAAAAACAAGGTCCTTATTTAGAGTCTGACCAAGCCATTCCAACAGGAGTGTATGGCGCATCTAAATTGGAAGGAGATCAGAAAATTGAGCAAATTTTGTCAAAATACATTATTCTTCGAGTAAGCTGGGTTTTTGGTGATTATGGAAATAATTTTGTAAAAACTATGTTAGAGCTTGCAGAGCACAGAAATGAGTTAAGCATCGTTCATGATCAGTTCGGTGCTCCAACATCTGCAAAAGCAATCAGTCGCTGTTTGTTGGATATTCTGGAAAATCAACGGTTTAATCAACCAGGCTGCCCATGGGGTATCTATAACTTTCAAAGTGATCCGGGTGTTAACTGGTATGATTTTGCCCAGGAAATTTTTCAGCAATCGTATAGGTTGGGCATTATCAATAAACAAATGAAATTAAATCCAATTCCTTCGTCAGAGTTCCCAACTCCTGTCAAACGTCCTACCAATTCAAAACTAGATGGTACCAAGTTGCAACTACATTTTGGCCTATTGCCTGCAAACTGGAAAGTTGATTTACCCTTGACCCTAATACACAGCTCACATAATTAGTATCCATCAAGGATTTTTTTGATAATGGGCTGAAGATTTGCATATTTCAGACTAATGTTCTAATTTTGAAGCAAATTGCATAAGTAATTGGAAATTGATTTAAATGGAGAATATGATTCTGACATTTACGGAAAGATCATCTATAATAAATAGAAGAAAACGGAATTTGGAGTTAGTTGCTGCTTAAAAAGGCATTTTCTTAACTGTAACATATCAAAAGCATAAATTATCACTTTATTTAATGAAAAAAAATACAAGAGACTGATAACTGATGCGCAAAATGAATAAAAAGACTAAGTTATTAGGGATTTATACCTAATTAATATGACGCTGTTATCATAATCTTCTGAAATGAAGTGGTACATTTCAGTTAACAGCATTCAATTACAAATAATTATGTTCAGATTTTGTTAGGCTTAGGAGAACTATGATGAAAAAATTAATGATAGGTTTTATGACAATTGCTATTTTGGGCTTTTCTCAGGTGGCTGTATCTCAAAGAGCATGGATTAGTGATGCTACTGTTGAAAAAGTTTTGATTGATGGCACAAATTATGGTGGTTGTATGGTACGCCTAGATAAAACACTTGCAAATTATGGATTGAATTGCCTATCAAGATGGGTAACCTTTAGTTGTGTTGGTACTTTTGGTAACAAAGATATTGGCTTTAAACAGCTTGATCAAGCTCAAATAGCTATGGCTTTGAATAAAAAACTTAATCTATATGTTGATGATTTAAAAAAGCATAATGGCTATTGTTATGGAGCGCGGATTGATCTTTTACCATAGTTAAGAACGTTGTTGATCTTTCCCGATTCAGACTGCGTTAAAAGTTTGTGATCTTGAATCAAGTAAAAGAATTTATCTGTAATAGAAATGTGATACCTGTATATACTCAGGAAACAAAAGAGCTCTTATATGAAAAATACATATTTAAATATAATAATGGTTCTTTTTCTCCTATTAATAGTAGGGAGCTTGGTGTTTTTGGACTATTTTTCGAATTCAGATATCAGTAGTGAAGTTGAACGTGATTGGTTTGTTAATGAGGAAAAAAATGAGAATGATTTAAATCATTCAGAATTAAAAAAAATTCAAGGGACTGAATTGAACTCAACAAATACTAAAAAAAATAGGGTATCGTTAAATACAGATGCACAGCAATATAATGATGCTTCCAATTTAAGTTCTACGCTAATAGATATTGGAGAAAGGCTTGATGCAGATAATACTGTGACAGATGAAAATGTTGCTTTAGGTTCTGAAGCACATGAAGTTGGTGAATTTATTGATGCAGATAGTTATAAGGCAGATGAACATATTACTTTAAATTCTGAAGCACATGAAGTTGGTGAATTTATTGATGCTGATAACTCTTCCATTTCAGAAAATGATATATACAATAATAAAGAGAGAGATGTAGGTGAGTTTATTGACGTAGATAATCCTTCTGTTTCAGAAAATACTAATTACAATAATGAAGTGAGAGAAGTCGGTGAATTTATACCTTTGGGAGACTATGAATAGTCATAATCTCCCAAGTAAAATTGTATTTTGCTGAATTTTAAATGAGAGTGTAGTTTATCCTGTGTAACTGCCAGTTTTAAACATAGTCAGTTAAACGATCTTCAAATTCAATCATAAACCGATTCAATGCTGATTTCCAATTTTTAGTCGGCATTGTCTATTTTTTTGATGCAACCTGTATTACTAAATACATGATTTTTTTAGCTGATTTATCAATTGAAAACAATTTCTATTTCTTAATCGATTTACGGAACACATTGTTGAGTGACTCAATAGCGTTAGTCGTATAAATTGCCTCACGAATATCTTCTGGATAATTGAAAAGCGTGTTGAGATTATGCTAATAGGACGTTCAACTTCCTGATTTGTGGGTATTTGTCATCCCAATATTCAGAGAACTGGTCTAAGGCAACCAAAGCTTCGTTTTCGGCACTGACTGGTATATTTTCTTTAAGTCAGCAGTCACAGCCTTATCGTCTTTTCAGGGCACATATTTCACTGAATTGAACATCATGTGTACGATACAAAGCTGTAAAAGGATAAACCGTTTGTATTGCTTCAGGAAAGCCTTTTAAGTCGTTGACATAGGCAATTAGTATATCTTTAACACTGTGGTTCTGGAGTTCGGTTATCACACCAAGCCAAAATTTGGCACCTTCATTTTCAGATAGCCTCATGCCTAACAATTCTTTGTGACCTTCCATATTAATGCCTAAAGCAAGATAATTGGCTTTGTTGATGATCTTCTTATCCTGCCGTATTTTAATAACAATATAGTCCAGATAAATGATAGGATACACAGTATCTAAAGAGCGTGATTACCATTCAATGACTTGTTCCAGCACACTACATCTGTGACTTTGTGTTAGCATCTTTTGAAAATCATTTAGCTCTCTTTTAAATCAAATAAAACCTTAGTTTTTATTTAGTATTTCAAGTAGCTTGCTGTAATTCCCTCGCACAGTCACCGTTAAATAGATATCCTTTAACTGTATTTAATAATACTCGCTTTATTGATGACAGTTTTTTGTACCTGCTGCTTTCGCATATATTTTACCGTACATTAATTTTCTCGAAACATCGCATTAATTATCTGTGTTGACATTTTTTCAATCGCGCAGTGACAAGGTAAAGTTTAACGTCAACTGTATGATTGGTTTTATTGTGTAATAAGATGTTTACGGATGCTTCTTATCTTTGGACTTGAAGGGCTTAATCTCAACATCAGTAAAACAAAGCCTGTAGTTTTTATTTGGCAATGCATTGACAGTCCCTCAAAAGCCTAACTAACTTATCTGATGATTTGAATTTAAATGATGGAGCATATTAGCTAATAGAGTATAAGAAACGACAGATATAATTATTCAAATTTCAATTAATGACCTTTAAAAAAACTCTATAAATGACTATAACCTTTTACTTCTCATCATGTGTTAAATAAGCTAAAATACCACAAAATTTATACACCAATGCATGATGCAATGTTGAATATGAAATTAATCTTCAACCTCAGTAAGTTTTGTTTTGTTCAAAGTTGTAGTATTAAGACAAAATAAACTTATCCGCATGATACAGAAAACATCAAAAACTTATAACATGACAAATAAAATATGCATGATTGGTCTTGGCTACGTAGGCCTTCCATTGGCAGTTGCTTTCGCAGAAAAGTATCAGGTAATTGGCTTTGATATTAATCAATCAAGAAATGAAGAACTGAATGCTGGTCATGATAGAACATTAGAAATAGAGGATGAATTACTAGTAAGTGTTAAATCTAATATTCAGTACACATCCGACATACAACAAACCCAAGACTGTAATATCTATATAGTTACTGTTCCTACACCTATTGATGAGGCAAACCGCCCTGATTTGACGCCTTTGATTAAATCATCTCGAGCCATTGGAGAAGTTATATCAAAAGGTGATATTGTAATTTACGAATCAACAGTGTACCCAGGAGTGACAGAAGATATCTGCATTCCTGAGGTTGAAAAAGTATCAGGTTTAACATTTAATGTTGATTTTTTTGCAGGTTATTCGCCAGAGAGAATAAATCCTGGAGATAAAGAGCACACAGTCAAAAAAATTCTAAAAGTTACCGCAGGTTCTACACCAGAAGTTGCAAAAAAAGTAGATGATTTATACAAATCAGTTATTACTGCTGGTACACATCTAGCGTCCAGTATCAAAGTGGCGGAAGCATCTAAGGTTATTGAAAATACTCAAAGAGATGTGAGTATTGCTTTAATTAATGAACTTGCGCTTATTTTTGATCAGATGGGTATCGATACTAATGAAGTATTAGACGCTGCAGGTACCAAATGGAATTTTAATCACTTAAAACCAGGTCTTGTTGGTGGTCATTGTATTGGAGTAGACCCTTATTATCTGACGTTTAAAGCTGAAGAGTTGGGTTATAAGCCTAACTTAATTCTTGCTTCTCGCCAAATTAATAATGGCATGAGTAAGTATATTGCTGAAAAAACTATAAAAATGATGATTTTTGCCGGCAAAAAAATTAAAAATGCTGATATATTAATATTGGGCGTGACCTTTAAAGAAGATTGCCCGGACATGCGCAATACTAAAGTAATTGATATCATTGAAGAGCTGAAAGATTATAAAGTTAATATTGATGTGTATGATCCTTGGGTTGATATCAATGAAGAGAAAAAGCATTATCACCATGGTATAGTTCTTAACCCTTTTGAAAATAGTAAAAAATATGATGCAATTTTAGTTGCAGTTGGGCATGGACAATTTAAGCAACTTTCCATGGGTGATTACCAAGCCCTTTCTAAAGGTGAGCTGGTAATAATTGATGTTAAAGGTATCGTCCCGGAACCAACATGGCGTTTATAGAAAAAACATTTGGAAATTAAGCATGACACATTATACCTCTATCGAAAACCGCAAAATCCGTATAGCAATTGTTGGTTGTGGTCGCATATCAAAAAATCACTTCGGCTCGATTGAAAAGCATCAGAACAATATTGAGCTGGTGGCATTATGTGATTCAAATAAAGAAATTTTAGAGCAACATCAAAATAAGTACAAAGTGTCAGGCTATCAGCGGCTAGAAACCATGTTGGAATCAGAAAAAATTGATCTTGTGGCACTTTGTACTCCTAGTGGTATTCATGCTGATCAGGCTGAAATAGTGGCTAGCTTTGGGGTGAATGTAATGACTGAAAAACCCATGGCGACTCGTTGGCAAGATGGAGTCCGTATGGTTAAAGCTTGTGATAATGCTGGTGTACGCCTTTTTGTGGTGAAACAAAATCGACGAAATTCAACTTTACAACTTCTTAAGCGTGCAGTAGAAGAAAAACGTTTTGGTAAAATCAATATGGTTCATCTCAATGTCTTCTGGACCAGACCCCAAGAATACTATGATCAGGCAAAATGGCGTGGCACTTGGGAGTTTGATGGAGGAGCTTTTATGAATCAGGCGAGTCACTATGTCGATCTTTTGGACTGGTTAATTGGCCCGGTTGATAAAGTACATGCATTTATGAGTACTGCCCGAGATATTGAAGTAGAAGATACAGGGGTTCTTAATGTCCGCTGGCGCAATGGTGCATTAGGCTCAATGAGTGTTACCATGCTGACATACCCAAAAAATATGGAAGGTTCAATCACAATTCTTGGTGATAAAGGCACTGTTCGAGTTGGTGGTGTAGCTGTTAATGATATTCAAAAATGGGAATTTGAAGAAGAAAAAGACTACGATCAACAAATCAAAGATGCTAATTATGAAACTACCTCGGTCTATGGCTTTGGTCACCCTCTCTACTATAAAAATGTCATAGATGTCTTATATGGGAAATGCGAACCAGAAACTGATGGGCGTGAAGGCCTAAAATCTCTTGAACTTCTAATCGCTGCATACCTCTCTGCTAGAGATGGTAATACCATTAGTTTGCCATTGGAATATTAAAGCCAGTATTAACCAAAGAATGCACTGAATAAAAAACAATGGCGTTTGAAATAAAGAAGTTTTTTTCTATGAGTTCCGTGCCTTCTTTGGCTCAGAGGGGAAGCGATTCATGAAGAATATAATAAAGCACGAAACAGCCATCATAGATGAAGGTGCAATAATCGGTGAAGGTTCCAGAGTCTGGCACTGGGTCCATATATGCTCTGGTGCTGTTATTGGCAAAGATTGCTCTTTTGGACAAAATGTCTTTGTAGGCAATAATGTCACTATTGGTAACAATGTCAAAGTTCAGAACAATGTTTCTGTCTATGATAATGTTAAACTTGAAGATGATGTGTTTTGTGGCCCTAGCATGGTTTTCACCAATGTATACAATCCAAGAGCTGCAGTCACTAGAAAAGATGAATATAGAAACACCTTCGTCAAACAGGGAGCAACATTAGGAGCTAACTGTACGATAGTTTGCGGCATCACCATTGGTAAATACGCTTTTATAGGTGCAGGTGCAG
>JAPHSW010000161.1 GCA_026196615.1 Gammaproteobacteria bacterium
TGATGCAGAACTGGACTTTGGCGATCAGGATAAAACTGATGAAGCACAAACTGAAGATGAGCAAGACAATACTGAAAATCAAGATGATCAAGAATTACAAATAACCTTATCGATTGATTCTGAACAAAGTGAAAATGATACACCACAAGAGCGTATTGATATTGATGCTGAACTCAGTGCTTTGAAAGAAACTTATCAGCAAATTGATGCAATCGATAAGAAAAGTGAAGAGCAAGTGTTACAAGATGCTGTAGAATCGAGTGAGCACCAAACTGCTGATGTTGAGCAAAGTAACACCCATGACACTAATAGTGATGAATCCAGTGATATTTCTCTTGAAAAAACAGTATCATCAGACCAAATTGATATTAGTGCTGAACTGAATGCTTTGAGAGAAACACATCAACAAAATGATGCCATTGATGATGACGATATTAAAGCTCCAGATTCTGATACTACTCCAGACCAATAAAATAATTCGTAAAATCTTAAAATCATCTTCTTATTGTTTTTATCTGCGTAGGGATATTTGAAAGATGCTATAATCTATGCACTAGCAATACCTATTGAATTTGACAAGATACCTATAAATGAAAAATTATTATAAAAAGCCCCAATCAGATCGTATTTTTAAGAAGGACGAAGATTTACCTTCTAAAGAAGAATTTATTGAAAGGGAAGAACAAGAAGAATCTGAAAGAGAAGTCCAGGAATGGACTCCCGAGGGTGAAAAACTTCAAAAGGTTATTGCGCGTTCGGGTCATGCATCAAGACGCGAAACAGAACGTCTTATTGCTCAGGGACGTATTAAAATTGACAAAGAGATTGCCAAACTTGGTGATCGCGTAAATGGTTCAGAGCGCATTTTTCTGGATGATAAAGAATTATTTATTGCCTGGGAAAAGCCCAGACAACGAGTGCTTATTTATCATAAGCCTCCAGGTGAAATTTGTAGCCGTAACGATCCAGAACACTCTAAAACCATCTTTGATGACTTACCTAGCCTTAAGATCGGACGCTGGATTTCTGTTGGACGTTTAGACATTAACACTTCTGGTCTTATTTTATTGACCAATGATGGTGAATTAGCGAACTTATTGATGCACCCATCCAGTGAGATTGTTCGAGAATATGCTGTTCGAGTTTTGGGTGAAGTGACAGATGAAGATGTTCAACAGCTCAAAGAAGGTGTGACATTAGATGATGGCGTTGCACATTTTGATAAAGTCAGTTATCAAGGTGGTCAAGGTGCAAATCATTGGTATCATGTTACGTTGAAAGAAGGGCGTAATCGTGAAGTGCGTCGTATGTGGGAATCTTTAGGGATAACAGTCAGTCGTTTACAAAGAGTTCGTTATGGTTGTATTCAGCTTCCACGCTGGCAAAAAGTCGGGCGTTGGGAAGATTTAGATGAGAAACAAATGATGGAACTCTACGAAAGTGTTGGTTTGCACATTAATAAACCTAATACTGATCATCGTGGCCGAATCGTCAATCCTATGAATAACCAACGTGGAAAAAGTAAAAAACGTCTGGTTATGCCAGATAATAGAAGAAAATCGCAGAAGAAAACAAAGCCAAAAAACCGACGTCGTTAAATATTGTTAAACGCGCTCTTTATTAAACACATTCTTCAACTTGATATACTCAGTTGAAGAATGTTTTAAAACTGACTATGCAATTTGTCCAAATGAAGTACGTTCTTTGACTTCGGGTTCCTGTGCAATCAGCAATTTGCTCATGAGTTTGTGAGGATAATCAAAGTAATTATCGATGAAGATAATGATTTTTTTAGCACTTTTATCATCAGCAATTTTATTCAAAGTAGGTTGCAGACTCATTTTGGCAAGGTCATTGTTAAAACCAATCAACAGATAAATTCCATATAACTTGCTTTGACTGATATGATTTAAAACCATTTCTGGTGTTTTAGTATTTGGAATGTTGATATGTGAAGCTTCCATTCGACTTAAGCCAACATTCTTTTCCCATTGATAGATGGCTTTGCTTTCTCTGATCAGAGGTCGAAAGTCATTTAAGGTTTGTTCAGGTGAGTCTGTTTCAATAGCAATGAGTTTATAGCCGGTTGAAATCAGTTTTTCAAGATGTTGCTGGTTCATTTTTTTCTCAGTTACTTATGTTGTTTTGAATTAATTATAGCAAAAATATCAAAAATAAACTGTGAACTGAAGTGTACTTTTTATTGCCAGGAATTTGTTTTCCTGGTTTTATCACTTAATTTTGAAATAGATGGACTAAAGAATTTCGTAAACAACTTGATTACGACCTGCTGATTTTGCCTTATAAAGAGCCTCATCAGCACGTTTGAAGAAGCTTTCCTGAGTATCATTATCATTAAAAAGGCTAATACCCATACTCACGGTAACGTTAATACTCTGGCCATTACAAATACAAGGTGTTTGTTCAATGTTTTGACGAATTCTTTCCCCAAGTTCATGAGCACCTGTTAAATCCGTATTATTTAATAATAAATTAAATTCTTCACCACCGTAGCGAAACATGGCATCACTTGTCCGTGTACATTGATTGACACATTCAGTTAGATGTTTAAGAACACAATCGCCAAAAGCATGACCATAGGTGTCGTTTACTTTTTTAAAGAAATCAATATCCAGAGCTATCATTGATAGGGGAGTATCATTTCTCTGAGATAATTCTATCTCTCTTGAAACCATATTATCCATAGCAAAACGGTTGAAGACACCTGTCAATGGATCATGTAAAGCAAGGTTTATAGCTTGTTGATACTCAATAGCATTATTAAGAGGTGATAATAAGCTTACCAAAACTTTTTCAATAAAATTTTGTTCTTTTTCACTGAAGCGAGTACGTCTGATTAAAGTGACTCCTCCCAGCTCTTTTTTATGTAAAACAAGCTGATATGAAACCAAATGACGGCCTTTAGCATCAATAGGAGCATTATCACCGGGTACCTGATAGACAACATCATCAAGATTTAAAATGGGAGTAATGTCTAACTTGAATAAAGTAATTAAACTGTTCAAATCAAGTGTTGAATGTAATTTGTTGGATAATTCCAATAATGACTGTTTATCGGCATTGAGGTTATCAATTGTTTTGTCCACTCTACTGATTTGAGCATCCATATCAACTGTGTATGAACCTTTTACAATAGATAATGTTGGAGTTGCCATATTACTTCACCGCATTAATGATTTAAATTCTCTTATACTGTTCTTACTAGAATGCATGCTTATAACGTGCCAACTTTTCTTTTTGTTTTAAAAGTTGTTTTAAAACATGGTGTTACATTTTTTTGTTGCTGGATTTTTAGAAAAGAACATTTTTTTGACACTTGAATTTGGCAAAATATTTCCTATTCGTTAAACTGAGTATACAAAGACTTGTATCAGCTTTGTTTATCTTGTTATTACTGTTAATCAGTAAAAATGTTTAATTTTACTTATTGGTTATTTAGGCTGGTTTATGAAAAAAAGTTTATTATTTTGTTGTTTTTGTCTATTTTCCAACTTTGTTTTTGCTGCAAATGAAGGAAATTTAAATGAGGGAATGGTCAATCCAGGCTATTATGAAAAACCTGGCTGGTTTAAAGAATCGTTTTTAGAACTACAGAATGATTTGGATGAAGCAAATGCCAATAATCGGCAGATCATGCTTTATTTCCATCAAGATGGTTGTCCTTATTGTAAAAAGCTCTTAGATGATAATTTTTCTAATAAAGAAATCGTTGATAAAATGAGTAAACATTTTGATTTGCTTGAAATCAATATGTGGGGTGACAAAAATGTGACTTTATTATCAGGTGAGGATGTTTCTGAGAAAGAATATGCGAAACAAATGAAAGTTATGTTTACACCGACCCTGGTTATCCTGGATAAGAAAGGACAATCTCGGTTACGAATGAATGGTTATTATGCACCCGATAAGTTTTTAGCTGTATTAGATTCGGTTATAGATCAATCTAAAAACGAGTCTTCTATAGTTAGTACCAATTCACAACCACAGGCTAGCAAACCAAAAGAAAAGTTTATTTATAATGGAAATGATTTAGCAAACTTCATTAAAACGAGTGAAAAACCTGTCATGATTTTATTTGAACAAGGTAATTGTTCTGAATGTGATGAATTGCATGGTGATATATTTAGACGCCTTCCTGTTTACAAACAGCTTCAAAAGTTTTCAATTGCACAAATTGATATTCATTCAAATGAGAACGTTATTGGACCTGATGGAAAAAAGTTAAGTCAGAAAGACCTAGCTAAAAGCCTTAATATTCAATATACACCATCAATATTATTTTATGAGTCTGGAGAAAACGCTGTGCATAAGACTGCAGTTTTTCGTTCAGAAGCGTACCTGAAAGGTTTTCATGTGCAAGCTATATTTGATTATATTCTTAGTAAATCTTATCTTTCAGAACCTGAATTTCAACGTTATGTACAACGTAGGGCTGAACAAATGAGAGAAGATGGAGTTGAAGTAGACCTCTGGAAATAGATAGTATAAGAACTTTTAGAGTCAGAAATTTTATCTTATGGTTTTAAACACTACATTTAGGTAGTTGTACATTTTTTTAATAGATTATTCTTATAAAGAACTACATACTTTTAAGAATAATATAAAGGGCTCCAGTACCACCATCTTTGGGTTGTGCAGAAGAAAATGCTAACACATCGGGGTGTTGTCTAAGCCAACTATTGACTTTATTTTTTAATACGGGCTTTTGGGTAGATGCTCTATATCCCTTACCATGAACCAGACGAATGCAACGTGTTTGTTGTTTTTGAGCAAAACTAATAAATTCTAATAATGTTTCTCTTGCTTCTGCAATTGTCAGCCCATGCAAATCAAGATGATCATCAATGATAATTTTTCCTTGTCGTAATTGTTTTTGAGTCTTGAACTGTAATCCTGTACGAGCAAAAAAAATAAATTCTTCTCCAGTGACTTCTGTTGACTCTCTTTCATCAGATATGTGGGCATGATCAGAAGTATCATTATATTGATTCTTATCTTTGAAAGGGCGTGTGTTTTTCGGATGAGCATAGAGATCAATACGATCATTTTTTAGTGGCTTAACACCTTTTATGGACTCTTGAAACGTGGAAAAATCCTTATCTGTTGTTTTTTTAGTCATGCTGAAGTATTTATTCGGTGAAATAGACAAAAAAATGTCTGCAAATATATGAAAATAGTAAAATTTTAAGTATTATCTCATGTGAATTCAGTAAAACAAGCAAATACAGGCCTTATTCAATGTGAACTTCACTTACTGAGGGTTTTTATCTGCATGAAAGTACAATTATTTTACATCAAAAAAAAGAGTTCTAATGCACATTCTTGTTAGTAATGATGATGGTTATTTGGCCGAAGGATTAAACTGTTTAGTTGAACATTTACAGAAAATTGCCCGTGTTACCGTTGTTGCACCCCAAAATGATCGCAGTGGAGCCAGTAATTCTTTAACTTTGGATCGCCCCTTACTTCCAGAAACTACA
>JAPHSW010000042.1 GCA_026196615.1 Gammaproteobacteria bacterium
AACACCTGACCACCTCCGGCTTTAAAAAAAACTATTTTGAACGCCAACTTATGGCTTTTTAACACAATAAGAACAAAAAAGTAGAACTTATTTCAGGAAATAAAATGGAAAACACAGAAACAATAACTCAACTATGCCAATCAATTAAAAAAGAAATATCTAATGCTGTGATTGGTCAAACAGAAGTTGTTGAACAGATACTTGTTGCATTAATTGCCAGTGGACATGTTTTAATTGAAGGTGTTCCTGGACTAGGAAAAACACTATTAGTTCAGGCACTTGCTAAAACTTTTAGCGGTGATTTTTCACGCATACAATTTACACCTGATCTAATGCCCAGTGATGTCACAGGGCATGTACTTTATGATATGAAATCAGAAAGTTTTAAAGTAAGAAAAGGCCCTGTCTTTACCAATTTATTATTAGCTGATGAAATTAATCGTGCTCCTGCAAAAACTCAGGCAGCTTTACTTGAAGTCATGCAGGAGCAACAGGTTACTTTAGAAGGACGTTCTATGTCTGTATCAAAACCCTATATGGTGCTGGCAACGCAAAATCCAATTGAACAAGAAGGGACTTATCCATTACCTGAGGCACAACTTGATCGATTTTTATTTAAAGTATTAATTGACTATCCTGATGGAAAGCAAGAATTGCAATTGGTACAACGCATTACAGATAAAAAATTAGGTGACAAACTGGATGTTTCAAATGTTAACCCCTTAGCAAGTCCTGAATCTATTTTACAATTGCAGCAACATGCTGCTGCTTTGGAGATTGATGAAAAAGTGGTGCAATATGCAATAGATATTGTTAGGGCAACACGAAAATGGCCAGGTATTTCTATTGGCTCGGGACCTCGAGGAGGAATTGCTCTGATACGTGCAGCAAGAGCATATGCTGTCATTGATGGTCGTGATTTCATTACACCTGATGATGTCAAAAAAATCACTTTACCAGCAATGCGGCATCGCATTGTTTTATCACCAGAAATGGAGCTGGAAGGGGTTCATGTAGATCGTGTTCTGGAAAATATTTTGGAAAAAGTAGAGGCACCTAGAAGCTAGATTAAGTGTAATTGCTATGATATTTAATATTATGAAGTGTTTATTGTGTTTGAGTTGATTAAGAACTTAATTCTTTCTCTATTGCACAGGCTCAAACCCGGAAAGAGTTTTTTTATTTTATTGATATTTCTGTGTGTGCTGGGTGCGGTGGTCTCAATATGGTCTGATTTTTTATGGCTATGGAGTGCCAGTATGATTATTGGCTTGTTGCTATTGCTAAGTGATTTTTTTCGTCTCTATGGAATGAAAAAATTTCAGATTGAAAGACAGGCGCCAGGAAAAATGTCACTGGGGCTTTGGCATGATATTAAATTGACCATTCGATATGAAGCGGGACGTTTTTCAGCAAGAAGTCTTCAGGTTAATGTTTTTGATTGGTATCCTGTTAATTGTGAATTTAAGCATTTGCCACAAAAAATTAGTCTCAATTCTGGTCAGTGGGGAACTTTGAGCTATCAAGTGAAACCTTTGAAAAGAGGCAATGAACAGTTTTCTGGGGTACAGTGTTTAATCGATTCGCCATGGAAATTTTGGGTACGAAATTATACTGTGAATGAAACTTCTTTTAGTATGGTTTATCCTAATTTTGCAGCCATTAGTCAATATGCTTTATTGGCGACAGAAAACCGATTGAGTCAACTGGGAATTAGAAAAATTCGCCGTCGTGGTGAAGGAATGGATTTTAATCAGTTACGAGAATATCGAGAAGGTGATTCATTAAGACAGATTGACTGGAAAGCAACATCAAGGATTAGAAAGCTCATTTCCAGAGAATATCAAGATGAAAAAGATCAAGAAATTATTTTCTTACTTGATTGTGGGCGGAGAATGTTATCTCATGATGATGAGTTATCACATTTTGATCACACACTTAATGCAATGTTATTAGTATCCTATGTTGCTCTTCACCAAGGAGATGCCATTGGCTTTAGTACTTTTGGTACGGGTGATGAAGAGGATGGTTATGATCAGTCTCAACGCTGGTTTCCTGCCAGAAAAGGAATGGCAACGATTCAATCCTTGCTAAATAGTGTTTATGATCTTCAAGCGCAGGCAATAACACCTGATTATACTCAGGCAGTGACGCAATTATTATTGAGGCAAAAAAAACGTGCCTTAATTATTGTTTTGACAAATTTACGTGATGAGGACAGTCATGATTTACTTAATGCTCTACAATTACTCAAGCGTAAGCACTTAGTTATCTTAGCCAGCTTAAAAGAACAGGCATTAGAGCAGGTTATGGAAAAGCCCATTGATAACTTCTCTGATGCCTTATTATTGGCATCAACTTGTGATTATCAAACTCAACGTAAAAAAATGTTTGAAAATCTATATGCACGTGGTATTAATTATTTAGATGTGACTCCAGATAAATTGGCTGTACGTTTGGTCAATCGCTATTTGGATATTAAGAGCAGTGGTCAACTTTAGTGTTAAATAACTATTAATTAACTCTTAATTAAAAAAGGGAAGCTTTTTGAAAATTTCATTAATTGCAGCGATGGCAGAGGATCGAGTGATTGGTATTGATAATAAACTACCTTGGAATTTACCTGCTGATCTTGCCTGGTTTAAAAAAAATACGCTAAACAAACCAATTGTCATGGGACGTAAAACCTGGGAGTCTTTGCCTTTTAAGCCATTACCAGGACGTGATAATATTATTATCACTCGTGATAAATCCTATCAAGCAACCAATAAACAAAATGAAGTGATTTCAAGTGCTATTATTTGTCAATCAATAGATGAAGCTATTGAATATGCAAAAAAAGAAAAGCATGAAGAGCTTATGTTTATTGGAGGGGCGACTCTCTATGAACAAGTGCTAGAAAGAACAGACTGTTTGTATCTCACAAAAGTGAAAGGTCAGTTTGAAGGTGATGCCTGGTTTCCTGAAATTGATTACTCATGTTGGCAGGAAGACTTTTTTCAAGATAATGAACCGGATGAAAAAAATAAACACTTTTATCGTTTTAGTATTTATAACCGGATATAAGATATAAGCCCCTCAAAAGGAATTTGGGGGGCAAGCTAAAACCTAAATTTTTGGAAAGTTATTAGATTTCCATAAAAAATAAAAGGCATGTCCTGTGAGCATAAAACCAATCACTTTTAAAAGTACTGGTGTGCTGACATACTCCATTAGAGTTCCGGCTGTAAGCAAATAAACAGCCATAGTAATAAACAGGATGGCTTTATCTTGCATTTTTTGCTTTTCATTGTTGTTAATCACATTTTCAGCAAGCATTTCTCTAAGCTTAGGCATTGATATTATTCCTATTGAGAGGTCATTAATAGTTTAATAATAACAGTTTAGCGATAAATATTCTATTGTGATGTTATTGGGGTGCTATTTTTTTGGGGGGACACACTCTATAACGTGTAATTTGGGGCTGTTTGTTGGCTTAGGGCTATCCAGCCTCATCGCTGTTAAACTACCGCCCCAGAGACAACCAGTATCAATTGCATAAACATTGGGGTGGCTTGTTTCACCAAACAATGTGGACCAGTGACCAAAAATAATCTTTAGGTCATTACTCTTTCTGTTTGGGGCATCATACCAGGGAATATAGCCGTCTTTTTGACTACCGATTGGTCCTTTGTCTTTAAAGTTGAGCTTACCACCGGGTTTGCAATAGCGCATTCTTGTTAGGCAATTTGTAATAAAGCGTAATCGTTCCCAGCCTTTTAGGTTCTTATCCCATTTTTTTGGTTCGTCACCAAACATATTGGCCATAAATTCAGGATAATCATTACCTTGTAATACTTTTTCTACTTCATGAGCACAACTTTGTGCAGTTGATAAATTCCATTGTGGAGGCATACCGGCATGAATCATTGTATAGCCTAATTTCTTATCATGATGCAATAGAGGGCGATGGCGTAACCAAAGGATGAGTTCTTCCCTGTCAGGTGCTTCGAGAATAGCATCAAGTGTGTGATTTTTTACTTTTTTGTTACCCTCACAAATGGATAGTAAGGTTAAATCATGATTACCGAGGATGCTGATGGCACTGTCACCGAGACTTTTTATAAAGCGTAAAGTTTCCAGTGATTTATTGCCTCGATTAATCAAATCACCAGCAAACCAGAGGGTATCGTTATCAGGATCAAAGGAAATTTTTTCAAGTAAAATGATGAGTGCATCAAAACACCCTTGAATATCACCAATAGCATAGGTGGCCACTGATATTTATACCTTCTTTTAGTCAAATAGAAAGGCTAAGATACCACAGGACAAGGTAGAGTAAGAAATAAATTTCAACTCTACCGAAATAAAATTAATTACTTATATCATGTAGTGAATAGAAATGAATGACGTAACTTCTTCAGATATCCCTTTTGCTTTAGATAGTCATAAAGAAAATACACTGATTCGTTTTCGAGAGCTGATTCGTGATACGGCATTGGCAGAAATTACTGTACAGGAAGACAAAGTTGATTTACAGCGTTGGCTAAAAGTAATGATTTGTAGTGATTTTGTTGCTCGCCAGTTTAGTCGGCATAAAGAAGCCATTATTGAACAATGGGTGGCCGGTGATTATTCACGAGTAATGAAAAAAAATGAGCTTTCGGAAAAGCTGGCAGTTTGTTTAAGTCATGTGGATACTGAACTTCAATTGCTTCAACAGTTGAGAATTTTTCGAAATCAGCAAATGGTTCGTATTTGTTATCGAGACATAAATGGTCTGGCAGATTTAAACGAAGTGCTTGTTGAGCTGACAGAATTAGCCGATTGCTCCATCAGGCAAGCCTTGCAGTGGTTGGACTCAGCTCAACAGAAAGAATTCGGCTCGGCTTTGGACAGCCAGGGAAAGCCAATGCAGCTCATTGCTATTGGAATGGGGAAGTTGGGTGCTTATGAACTTAATTTCTCATCTGATATTGATTTGATTTTTGCTTTTGCAGAGCATGGTGAAACCGTTAACGGTCCTAGAAGCATCAGCCATAATGAATATTTTATAAAACTTGGTCAGCGACTGATCAAAACTTTGGATCAAAAGACAGAGGATGGTTTTGTCTTTCGGGTTGATATGCGTTTGCGTCCTTTTGGCCAGAGTGGTCCATTGGTTGTCACTTATCATGCACTTGAAGAATATTATGTAAGACATGGTAGAGAATGGGAACGCTACGCATTAATTAAGGCTCGAGTTATCACGGGACGCACAGATGACAAAGAGATTCTGCGTTCCTTACTCATGCCTTTTGTTTATCGGCGCTATATTGATTTTAGTGCCTTTGAATCTCTACGTGAGATGAAGGCCATGATTGCTCGTGAAGTTAGGCAAAAGAAAAAAGAAAATAATGTCAAACTTGGGGCTGGAGGGATCAGAGAAATTGAATTTTTAGCTCAGGCCTTTCAATTGCTTAGAGGTGGTAAAGAACCCCAGTTGCAAGAAAGACAAGTGCAAAAAGTATTAGCTTACCTTGGTAAACAGTCTGTTTTATCAGAAGAAACAGTAGATGGCTTGTTGAGTAGCTATGATTTTTTGCGAAGAACGGAGCATCGAATTCAACAAGTTGATGATCAGCAAAGCCATAAGCTTCCTGACAGTGATTTTCTTAAGGCCCGTCTTGCTTTTGGAATGAATTATAGTGATTGGACTGATTTTTCCACTCAATTGAAGTCTGTTAGAGCATTTGTTCATGAGCACTTTGAAGAGCTCTTTAAAATCTCTGATGATCAAAATAATGATACTGATCGCGATGCCAATATTGATAGCGTTATTGAGCAATTAAGAGGAATTTGGCAAGCGACTATCAGTGAAGAAAAGGCGATTACCGTCTTGTCTGATTTGGGGTATCAGGATGGTATGAGCGTTATCCATTTATTGACAAGTTTCAGGGAATCTCATCGTTATCGAAAGATGTCCAAAGAGGGTAGCAATCGTTTGGATAAGTTAATGCCCTTGCTCATTGAAGCAATTGCTCTGGTAGATGACAGTGAAACGACGTTTAAACGAATTATGGATATTATTGATAGTGTTTGTCGTCGTTCCGTGTATTTGGTTCTTCTTATTGAAAACCCCCAGGGGTTGAAGCAATTAGTGAAGCTCTGTGCTGCGAGTTCGAGAATTACTCATCTTCTGAGTCGATATCCTGCGTTATTTGATGAGTTACTGGATTCCAGAACTTTATATGCCCCTTTAGATAAAAAGCAGTTGTCGCAAGAGTTAGAAGAAAAGCTTAGTACGATTGCAATGGATGATCTTGAGCAACGAATGGAGCAATTACGTCATTTTAAACAAAGTCAAATTTTGAGGATTGCTGCCTCAGATATAGTGGGGCTAATACCGGTAGAGAAAGTGAGCGATTACTTAACATGGCTTGCCGAGGTGATTGTTGACTTTGTTTTACAAACCGCCTGGCATGATTTAATGACCCGCTTTGGTGAGCCTCAAGTAAATCCCCATAATTCCTTGCTAAAAAAAGATGAAGAAAAAGCTGCTCTGGAAAAGGGCTTTGGTATTTTGGGGTTTGGTAAAATGGGTGGGATTGAACTGGGGTATAGTTCTGATTTGGACATGGTCTTTATTTTTTCTGATGACTATGTTGGTGGAGTGACTGATGGAATTAATACCGATGAAAGCAGTCTCTCTACTGGTAAGTCAGTTGATAACTTACAATTTTATTCCAAATTATCTTTTCGCATCATGCATATTTTACAAACTCAGACTCATTCCGGCATTTTGTATGAAGCAGATATAAGGCTCAGACCTAATGGCAACTCAGGCTTGATTACAAGTAGCCTTAAATCATTCAGGGAATACCAATTGGAAAAGGCCTGGACATGGGAACATCAAGCTTTGGTTCGGGCTCGATTTATCAGTGGTGATGAGCGATTAATTTCAGATTTTAATACTATTCGCCAGGAAGTATTGAGTCACTGTCGAGAGACTGAAGTGTTAAAAAAAGAAGTCCGTGACATGCGTGAAAAAATGCGTCAAAGCTTAGCCCAAAAAAGAAAAGGCTATTTTGACATAAAACAGGATTTTGGTGGTGTTGCTGATATTGAATTTATTGTTCAGTACATGGTCTTAAAAGAGGCGTGCAATTATCCGCAACTATTGGCCTGGACGGATAATCAGAGAATTTTGGAAATGCTTGCAGAAACGGCATTATTATCAGAAGCGACAGTTAATGAATTGAGTCAATGTTATCTCTTATTTAGGGAACGTTTGCACCAATTGAGTCTTCAGGAAGTCTCTGGACTTGTTTCAGAAGAAGAATTTAAAACTGAAAGAGAAAAAATTCAGCAACATTGGTCTGAGATTATGGAGTGACGCTCAGTCATAGTGTAGAATAGGTCGCTGCGTTTTGTCGCACTAAATATTTTTGTTATTTTTATCCCCTATTTATTATAGAAAGAATTGAGGAGTTCAGTTATGTCGATGGATGACATTGATGGCGTCATCTGGTTTGATGGTAAAATGGTTCCCTGGCGTGAAGCCAAAGTTCATGTACTAACTCACACATTGCATTATGGCATGGGTGTGTTTGAAGGTGAAAGAGCCTATCAAACTGAAAAAGGAGCGGCTATTTTCCGCTTGCAGGAACATACTGATCGTTTGTTTCGTTCTGCGCATATTCTGAATATGCCAATGCCCTTTGATAAAGAAACCATAAATGAAGCAACCAAAGCAGTGGTTGCTCAAAATAACCTTGATACGGCCTATATTCGCCCAATGGCTTTTTATGGCAGCGAAGGTATGGGGCTGCGAGCAGATAATCTGAAAGTTCATGTCATGATTGCGGCATGGGAGTGGGGAGCTTATCTGGGTACGGAAAGTCTGGAAAAAGGAATTCGAATTAGAACTTCTTCTTTTACACGCCATCATGTCAATATTACCATGTGTAAAGCGAAGGCAAATGGTAACTATATGAACTCTATGTTGGCTTTGCAGGAAGCATTGACTGATGGCTATGATGAAGCGCTGTTATTGGATGTCGATGGTTTTGTTGCCGAAGGCAGTGGCGAGAATATTTTCATTATACGCAATAATACGATTTATACGCCTGATTTAACCTCTGCATTAGAGGGGATTACACGTGATACGCTTTTCACTCTGGCGGCTGAAATTGGTTATGAAGTAAAGGAAAAACGAATTACTCGTGATGAAGTTTATTGTGCAGATGAAGCTTTCTTTACAGGATCTGCAGCTGAAGTAACTCCAATTCGCGAATTAGATAATCGAAAGATTGGCAATGGCGGACGTGGTCCAATTACCGAAAAATTACAAACGATGTATTTTGATCAAGTTCATGGCCGTCGCGACGTGTATCCTGAGTGGCAAACTTTAGTAAAACCATAGTCAATAATTGCTAAACAAGAGTTAAAGAAATAGCAAATATTTGATAGAGTAAAATGCAAAGTAATGTTGTTAAGATAATTAGGAATCCTTATGGCACAAGCAAATAATGAAGAATTGTTAACACCCAATACCAGTAATCGTTATGAACTGAAAGATTCTGAATTGCCTGCACATTGTCCAATGCCAGGTACCAGTCTTTGGAACTCTCACCCCAAAGTATACCTGCCTATTCAAGAAAATGGCGGTATGGCAAAGTGCCCATATTGTGGTGCTGAGTATTTATTAAAAGAGTGAATTCCAGCACTGTTCCAAATTCTAGCAAGATTCTGATCATTGGCCCATCCTGGGTGGGTGATATGGTAATGGCACAAAGCTTGTTTATGGCCATTAAGCAGCAAGATCCGGCTGTACAAATTGATGTAATGGCTCCAGCATGGAGTAATGCACTTTTGGAACGTATGCCTGAAGTGACAGATGTCATTGATATGCCGCTTGGGCATGGTCAATTGCAACTTAAACTGCGTTACCAACTGGGTAAGTCACTACGTCAGAAACACTATTCTCAAGCCATTTTATTACCCAATTCTTTAAAATCCGCTTTAGTTCCCTTTTGGGCATCAATACCCAAACGAACGGGATATGTTGGAGAATTTCGTTATGGCTTGCTCAACGATTTACATCATTTAGATAAATCCAAATTGACGATGACCGTGCAGCGATTTGTGGCTTTGGCAAATAATGTCACTGAAAAAGACCTGGAAATAGATAAGATTCCAGTTCCGTCCCTACAAGTCAAAAAAGAGAACGTTCAGACAGTACTAGATGAGTTTAAGCTTTTAACCGATAAACCTGTTTTGGCTCTTTGCCCTGGTGCTGAATATGGACCCGCGAAACAATGGCCTGCCAGGCATTATGCCTCTTTGGCAAAGGAAAAAATGGCTCAAGGTTGGCAGGTATGGCTCTTTGGTTCTCAAAAAGATCACGAGATAGCAGAGCAAATTAACCGCATTATTGAACAAGAATCTGAACATACTGCTGTTAATTTATGTGGTAAAACTCAATTAGCACAAGCGATTGATCTAATGTCTCTGAGTAATGCTGTGGTTAGTAATGACTCAGGCTTAATGCATATGGGAGCTGCTTTAGGTGTCCCTGTTGTAGGTGTTTACGGCTCCAGTGATCCTAAGTTTACACCACCTCTGGGTGATAATAGTGCTATGCAAAGCCTTAATCTGGATTGTAGTCCCTGTTTCAAACGCATTTGTCCTTTAGGACATACTAATTGCCTGGAAAAGCTGAGTCCAAAAATGGTTCTTGAGGCTTTGAATAATATAGCTGCTGATTTAGATGTCCTGGAGACAGATGATGCAGCAATGATGAAGAGTGACAGGTCTTCAGTGTGAAGAAGATCCTTATTATAAAAACATCATCTCTGGGAGATGTGATACATACCTTACCTGCATTGACTGATGCAAAAACAGCGCTTGGTGATGTGCAATTTGACTGGGTTGTTGAAGAAAATTTTTCAGAAATCCCTGTCTGGCATCCTAATGTTAGAACTGTCATTCCTGTTGCTATTAGACGTTGGCGCAAAAAAATATTAAAAACGTTAGTGTCTGGTGAGTGGAAACAGTTTAAACAGAAGTTGCAGCAAGAACAATATGATTATGTAATCGATGCTCAGGGGCTACTAAAAAGTGCAATGCTTACTCGCCTTGCTATAGGTCCGAGTTATGGCCTGGATAAAGACTCAGCTAGAGAACCACTTGCGGCAAGCTTCTATCGTTTTCCACAACACGTTGATAAGCAACAACATGCAGTAGAAAGAGTTCGACAGTTATTTGCTAAGAGTTTGGGCTACCAGTTGAATGATTTACCTCTCGACTATGGTATAAATGAGGGGATAAAAGAGAATACAAAAGAGAATACAAAAGAGAATACAAAAGCAGAAAACAACAGGGAAGTAGAGTTAAGTGTAAAGAAAGGTTCTATTCGAATTTTATTCTTACATGGTACAACATGGGAAACAAAACACTGGCCAGAAAGCTATTGGTTTGAATTAGCTGAACGGTTAACAGAACAAGACTATACTATTGTTATTCCTTGGGGGAATGAGTCTGAAAAGAAAAGAGCAGTTCAGATAAAGCAAAATTGTCCAAAAGATTCACAAGTGATTGTTTTGGAGAAAATGACACTAAATGAGCTGGCAAAAGAAATTATTCGTGTTGATGCTGTAGTAGCAGTGGATACTGGGTTGGCACATTTGTCAGCAGCTCTAGATAAACCGACTATTGGACTATATGGGCCGACAAGTCCAGGCTTGACAGGTACCTATGGAAATCATCAGGTGATTTTAAAAACTGAGGCTAGCTGTGCGCCTTGTTTTAAAAAAACATGTGATAAAAAAAATGGTGATATTTCACCAGAATGTTATAACAGTTTGATGCCAGCTAAAGTGGCTGAATCATTGAATGAACTGCTTATCAACTCAGGATCAAAGTAGAAAAAAATGAAATTAGCTTTCGCCTTATTTAAATATTTTCCATATGGTGGTTTGGAACGTGATTTTTTACGTATAGCCAAAGAGTGTCAGGCTCGCGGTCATGATATTTCTGTTTATAGTTTTATTTGGGAAGGGGATGTGCCAGAAGGATTTGACCTGACTCTCATACCAGTGAAGGGCTTCACAAATCATCAACGTATCAGTGATTTTTCAGATAAACTATCTGAACTCTTATTGCAAAAATCTGAAAAAGAAAGATTTGATCTCGTTGTTGGTTTTAACAAGATGAAGGATTTAGATTTATATTATGCTGCAGATCCCTGCTATGAAGCTAAAGTGAGTGATCAGCATGGTCGATTATATCGTCTAGGTAATCGTTATAAAGTTTTTCAGGCTATGGAAGAAGCTGTTTTTTCAATTGATACGAATGTGGAATTATTGTTTATTTCAGATATTCAGATGGAGAATTTTAAAAAACTCTATCATACACCAGCAGAACGTTTTCATTCATTACCTCCAGGAGTTGATCGTTCTCGTATTAGACCTGAAAATGCTGATGAAATTCGAATTAAAATGCGTCAGAGTTTATCGTTAAAAGATGATGATAAATTACTATTGATGATAGGGACAGGTTATAAACGAAAAGGGGTTGATAGGGCAATGGAAGCTTTAGCCAGCTTACCAGAACCCCTGAGAAGTAAAACATTCCTAATGGTCGCGGGTGAAGATAAACTTAAAAAATATCGGAAACTGGCTAAAAAACTGGATATAGAACAACAGGTACATCTTCCAGGAGCAAGAGATGATGTTCCAGAACTTTTATTAGCTACTGATTTATTTATGCATCCTGCTCGCCATGAAAATACGGGTACAGTTTTATTAGAGGCTATTGCAGCTGGAATTCCACAACTGATTAGTGGTGTTTGTGGTTATGCCTTTCATATTGAAAATGCAGAAGCAGGGCGAGTGCTGACAGAACCTTTTCAACAAGCAGAGCTTAATCAACAATTGTTTGAGATGTTAACATCTGAACAATGGCAAGACTGGCAGGATAATGCTTTGCAGTACATGAGAACTAGTGATATTTTCAGTATGCCTGATAAAGTTTCAGATATTATAGAAGAAACCGGAGACAAACGTTCTGTTGCGAATGTCTATGATACTTCAAAAAAGTCTATTGATTCATAATACTCTGATGAGTGTTGATAATATGACATTAGAGCAATTACAAAAAATTGAATATGAGATAAATTCACCCTTTCTACTTAATTTTAATGAATATGTGATTCAATGCAATAACATGATTCGTGTGGTTCCCGGCAAGAGACTTGTTTTTATGGGAACATTATCTGCTAACAATTCATCTGGTCATAAAAGGTCAGATGAAAAAGTTATTATAAAAATGTTTGTTCATTCTTCAAGAGCAAAAAAACATTGGTTCAGAGAACGTACTGGTGCAGAACTGCTTAAAAATAATCATATATTAACCCCTGAGCTACTCTTACACGGTTTATCAGATGAAGGTATTTATTTTTTAATTTTTAAATATATTAAAGGACAAAATCTGGCCCAGTTTTGGGTGAATAATGATCAGGATGAACAAGAGAAAAAGCTTAAAGACTTATTACCTGTTTTGGAAAATCATCACCGATTTGGCTTGGCTCATCAGGACTTACACTATGCGAATTTTTTATTAAGTGATACCTGTGAGGATAGTAGTTCTACTGTTTACACTTTAGATGGTGAAGAGGTTAAAACAGGTTCGATACCGTTAGAAAAAAAAGCACGCTTACAGAATCTTGCTTTATTCTTTGCTCAAACATTTGATTTATCTAAAAAGAGTAGTCTTTCATTATTGAATGATTATGTTGCTCTAACCTCATTATCTATCAACGCACAAGAAGCCAATCAGTTCTGGCAAATTATAATGAAATATCGACAGGAACGAATTGAGCAATATCTCAAAAAAATTCTTAGAGAATGTACAGAAGTAATTTATAGTAAAAAAAAGAATTCTTATACTCTATGTCGAAGAGAATACCATAATTCGGCAATTCAACAATTACTGGATCAACCTGAGCATTTTTTTCAGAGTGAAAATTCAGTGTATTTGAAACAAGGGAATACCTGTACTGTTAAATCAGTATTAGTTGATAATGAGAAATATGTTGTTAAACGCTATAACCCTAAAGGGATTAAATATGAGCTTATGCATAAAGGGCAAATTTCAAGAGCCAGAAAATCGTGGATGAATTCACATTTACTTCGCTTTATGGGGATTCTGACACCTAATCCTGTAGCATTGATAGAACAAAACCCTGCATTAGGTCAACGCTGTAGTTATTTTATTTGTCAATATCAGGAGGGGCAGAGTAGTTGGGACTTCTTCTGTGAAAAGGAATGTGAAGAGAATCTTGATAAAGATAAAAAAACATCCGCAGATGAACTTATTGCGACTTTAAAAAAGCTTAGTGAGTATAAAATTACCCACGGTGATTTAAAAGGCAGTAATTTTTTAATCAACAATAATAAAGTTTGGTTGATTGATCTGGATGCTATGACTCAACATAAAAAAAACTGGCGATTTGAAAAAAACTGGCAAAGAGATAAAACACGATTTTTAAAAAACTGGGATAAGAAAGTCTGCTATGATTCCTGGAAATTGTATTTTCAACAAGCTTTTGAGCAGACACTTTTTTAATTATTTTAAAACCAAATTTATAACTTTATCTATAAACCTTAGTATTGATTTAAGTATGCACTTAGAATTAAGCAAACCCTTTGAACAACAATGGAAAAATAAAGATCCTTTTATTGAAGCTGAAAAACTTCAAGGTGAAGTCTTTCGTGCATTGGAAGCACGCAAAACATTGCGTTTTACTTTTCTGGGCAAAAGCTATTTTATAAAAATCCATCGTGGTGTTGGCTGGTTTGAAATTATTGAAAATCTAATACGTTTTCGTTTGCCGGTATTAGGTGCTGCCAATGAATATTTGGCGATAAAAAAACTGGAAACACTCCAGATTGATACAATGACTATCGCAGGGTATGGCTCAAAAGGTATCAATCCAGCTAGACAGCAGTCATTTATTATTACCGATGATCTGGTTAATACCATTAGTCTGGAAGATTTTTGTATAGATTGGAAAACTAAGGCTCCCGACTTTGATTTAAAATCTTATTTGATTGAAAAACTGGCATATATCAGTCGAACTTTACATCAAAATGGAATCAATCATAGAGATTATTATATTTGCCACTTTCTTATGGATATCAGTCATGGTGATATCAAGATGACTGAAAACCTTAAGATATCATTAATTGACCTGCATCGTGCGCAACTACGTAAACAAACCCCTGAACGATGGCTGATAAAAGATATTGCAAGTTTGTATTTTTCTGCCATGGATATTGGCTTAAAACGTCGTGATTTTTATCGGTTTATGAAATTCTATCACCAATGCAGTTTGCGTGATTGTTTAACAAAACATGGGCGTTTCTGGAATCGAGTCGAGTTACAAGGACAAAAACTGTGGTATAGAAAACAACGCAAAGGAGATGCGATATAATCGTCCTGACCATCTATGATTGTTAATTTATTGAAAAACTGGCTATTCCCCAAAAAAATTGATTGGACGATTGTTCCTGAATATCAGCAAACGACTTTAGGAGAACGTATTAAAAACTTTGATGATGCTTTCAACCTAAAAGGGGAGTTCATTGATGTTAAGGTGTTTAAAATTTCAGCTGAAGGTAAACATTTTTATCTTAAACAATATTTCATGTTTAAACGGTTTATTCCACGATACATTAGTTTCAGTAAGGTAAAAACGGAATGGACAAATTTATTAATGTTTGAAAGATTGGGTATCCCGGCTGCTAAATTAGTCGCTTATGGCCAGGAAACCAGAGGAAGAGTGGTTCATCGAGGAGTGTTGATTACTGAAGAACTGCTTAATTGCCATGATTTGACTTCCATTAGTGATAATTTTAATTATTTGTTACAAGACTCTAAGTGGGTAAGCAAAGTGAGTCATCAGATCGCTGAAGTTGCAAGAACTCTACATGGACATAATTTTGCTCATAATGATTTCAAGTGGCGTAATATTATGGTGGATATTAAAGCTGATTTCCCACAAATTTATTTGATCGATTGTCCAGCAGGTATGAAATGGTATAAGCCCTTTTTAGAGTATCGAATTATAAAAGATCTGGCTTGCCTGGATAAAAGAGCCAAATATGAATTATCTGCAAAACAAAGACTGACTTTTTATAAAGATTATGCTCAATGTAAGAAGTTATCTTCTAAAGATAAGAAGCGCATTCGTAAAATTCTTCATTTTTTCCATAACAGAGAGTAGATACTAGGACTGTTGTAGTAAAATTGGTAAAATAACGATATTTTTCATGCTTTTCTAGTATAAAAAGGAACTACATGTGCCACTGATCACCCTTGGATTATCAGGTTCTCTCAATCATGATCCCTCTGCTGCACTATTTATCGATGGTAAATTAGTGGCTGCTGCAGAGGAAGAACGCTTTCTTAGAGATAAGCATGCTAAAGGTAAAATGCCACTTGCCTCGACTCAATTTTGTCTGGAATATGCAGGAATCAGTCCTGAGCAAATTGATATTGTTGCAGTGCCCTATGCAGAAATTGACCTGTCCACTCCCGCGCGTTGGCATTATGCTAAACGTTATTGGTATGCCCCTGATCGTGCTCTGGATGCTTTGTTTAATGGTAATCGCCGTTACCGTCGATATGTTGGTTACATTAAAAAAATGTGTGAAACTGTTGGCATTGACTGGTCAAAAATTGAGTTTAAGCCTGTAGAACATCATTTAGCTCATGCCAGTAGTGCATATCACCTATCTGGTTTTAAAGAAAAAACAGCAATTATGGGCATAGATGGTAAAGGTGAATATGCCACTACTTTTTTTGGTTATGGTGAAAATGGAAAAATTCACAAAATTAAAGAATTTTATGATCCCGACTCTTTGGGTGGAGTTTATGGTGCGCTAACTGAATTTCTTGGTTTTGAAATGCTTGATGGCGAATTTAAAGTGATGGGAATGGCACCTTATGGTGACCCAACTAAATATGATTTTTCTCGATTAATCTCCCTTGAAGAAAAAGCGGATAGTCTAGACTTTAAGGTTAATACTGATCTGATTAATGTGATCGGAATGCGACGTTACAAAGATGTCGATGGCAAAGGTTATTATTTTTCCCGAAAATTAATTGATTGGCTTGGCCCTAAGCGAGAAGGGGATGAAATTGATGACCCTTATATTGATTATGCTGCAGCTATTCAAAAATTATTTGAAGATGTTTCATTAAAGCTCATGGATTATTATTTGGGTGATATCATTAAGGAAACGGGCAAAATTGCATTTGCAGGTGGTTCTGCACTTAATGTTAAGTTAAACCAGAAGATTGTTGCCCGAGATGATGTAAAAGAGTTATTTGTGCAACCAGCAGCATCTGATGCTGGTACAGCAATTGGTGCAGCTTCATTCGCTATTGCTGAGCGTGGTATTGAGCTGGAAAAAATGGAGCATGTTTATCTGGGGCCAGAATTCACCAATGAAGAATGTATAGCAGCTTGTGAAAGTTATAAAACAGATGATGGACAAGCTGTTAAGTATGAACAAATTAATGATGTACCAAAGCAGATTGCCCAAATTTTAGCAGATGGTAATCCTGTTTCATGGTTTCAAGGGCGTATGGAATTTGGTCCAAGAGCCTTGGGTGGACGTAGTATTTTAGGGTGCCCTAGTATTGATGGTGTAGCAGATAAAATTAATGAACAAATCAAGTTTCGCGA
>JAPHSW010000055.1 GCA_026196615.1 Gammaproteobacteria bacterium
CATTTGAAGCCTTTGGATGAAGAATAATTGCCTGAACAACAACTATTTGATCATCTATGGGGCTTCATTTCAATTCCTAAAGATCATACCTATGAATCTGAACTAGTATTGTTTTGAGTTAATTTTTGAATCATTTCAGATGTTGAAAAATGTTGAATTGCGTTTAGATGCTCTTTTTTTGTCACCATTGATAAGGCTTCTTTGATTGTGACAAGAAGTCTTTCTCTTTTATCTTGTTCTGGCCATATTTCTAGAACCTTTTTTATTAATAAAGGATATATAACAATGATGCCACCATCCTCACGGTCAAACTCTTCACGGAGTTTGTTATTAACTATTGAGCCTTTAATACCCGCTTCTTCAAACGTTTCAAGTTTTGCAACCTGAGCTTTATTTAGATCATCTTCTGGATGTCCTTTAGGTAAAATCCAGCCTTTACCAGATGTATTGGTAATAATCATAATGTGCATTTTTTCTTTTTTCATTAAAAAGGGGAATGCGCCAATTTCAAACATGATAACTTTCAACTTATTAGTGTATTTATATTAAATATATTCATTTTTCAGCTAATATACTGACTATTTCATTGAATAGTGTTCGATAAGACTGAACGTAACTTTTTTTAGATGCATATGCAAGTACAGGTTCTCTATGAACTCCCATGCGCTCAATTTCAGTTGAAAAACTAATAATGCTTTTCATGAAGGTAGGATAACGTTTTTCCATGTCGGCAATGGTTTGGTGGTGTAATTTATTTTTACTCTGTGCCATTGAAAAAAATGGTCGAATAATTTTTTTCTTATAGCCATTATTTTGAAAAAAGGTCAGTAGTTGCTCATAGGTTCTTTCTGATAAAGTTGTAGGTATTACAGGTACAAGAACCATATCTGCAGCATTAAAAACATTTTCTGATAACAAGTTGATGTTTGGAGGGCAATCAAGAATGATTAAATCATACTCATCTTTGATAGATGAGAGAATGTCTTTTAAGCGTTTTTTTGATTTATTCATGCTGCTGAGCATAATATCAAAGTTACGAAAAGATAAATTTGCTGGCAGTATATCCAGTCGCTTATAGTTAGAACCTCTTATATTTTTGAGAAGTCGATTTTTTTTGGTAAAAAAATAACTCCGATTTTCCTTTTTGCTGGCACCAATACGAAAGTAAAATGATGAGGCGCCTTGAGGGTCTAAATCAATTAATAAGGTTTCATTACCTGCTTTAGCAGAAGCATAAGCCAGGTTGACGGATGCGGCAGTTTTTCCAACACCACCTTTGATACTATAGGATGCTATGACTTTCATTGTTTAACTCTTTTATTTAACTTTTTTGTTTTCTGAATTGATAATAAATGTTTCTCTAAAGAGTTGGCGATTGTCATCATTAGAAAAAATAGCAAGTTCATCAATGCATTTATCACGTTCTAGTACCTGCATTGTATATAAGGTTGATATTAAACCACCTAATGAAGCAATCAACATGATGTCTTTTTTGGGTTTGTGTTCCATTTGAATAAGGTATTTTTTTAAAAACTCACCCTGGACTGTTAAATCATTAAACACTCCGAGTTTGTCCTGAAGTGATTTAAGATGATTCAGTACAACTTTTAATTTTTTCTTCTTGAACTCACTACCGAAAAAGTACAATAGATAGCGTAATTTTTTGCAGTCAATTCTTATATTATGAATTTCATCATCAGGTGTATTGCTATTGATCTTTAATGCTGCTTTATAGATTTTCTTATACGTTTTTTGAATTTTAGTAACTGCCAGTTCAATGGTAGGCTTTTCGCTCCATTGTGTTTCTACTGCAGAGTAGCCATTGATAAAGAGAGATTGTAACTCATCAATTTCCTGACGATAGACTCTGCTACCTATCCAGCGACTGATTCTTTTGGCTTCTGTCTGGCGATTCTTTTCAAAATCACTAAACATTGGTAAAAGATCATCCCTCATCGATTCAGGTAATAAACTCATGTATCTTTCTTTATCGAGAATAAAGACATCAATGTCTCTGAGATAATTAGTTTCTCTGGCTAGATCACCAAAGCGTTGCTTTAGCACTGCTACATCCTGAGGAGGGAAAACTTCTTTTAATTGAACGATTGCAGCACGAACCATACGTATTGCGACTCGATAGTGATGTAAAAATTCTGTATCAATATCTTTAATGATTCCATGTTCAGTCAAACGCTGCTTTTCAATCATGGTTGCAATGATTGAGCTTACAGCACTTCGAGATGGCATCGTTGCTGGAAAATATAACTGAGGTTTCACGGTATAAAGTTGAGGTGAAATACCTATCGCACCGAGAAGAGACTCAAGTGGCGGTAAAGTAGGTTTAAATGCTTCAAGCTCGCGAAGTAGTTTAACTGCCTGGCCATATTCTTTGGTATAACCTGTGACAGGTGAAATTCTAACTTGACGCATAACGGGAGTACGTGGGCGTTCAGGTTCATAAATTGAGATCAGCTGACAAAAAACAAGAATTTTACCTTCATCATCTTGCAGGTTTAATTGCTCAGTTTTTAATATTCCTTTATAAACAGGGGAGAGGGCGCGTAACTTGAGGATGGGCTTCAGAGTTTCTTTAGCTTCAGAATCTGGAAAGTCCCACCAGAATTTAGAGCTGGCATTGATATCTTTTATTTCTAACAATGATTCATCATCAAATAAGTTTGATTCATCCCATAAGCTGATGGATTGATCCTTATGACGTATGGCCATTAAGTTATTCTGATAAAGACCCCATTCAAATGTATCAAGAATAGAAAAAGGTTCTGTCACATTTTCAACTTGCTTAATTGTGAAATTTTCTTTTAATGTGTCTAAGAAATGTTTTTTTGTCAGATTGTCAGGCAGAAGAAAGTGTGTCTTATTTGTTTTTGATGTTTTCATTATTTATTACAACTCCGAACGGTTTTCCCCATGATACAGAAATGTCGAATTAACTATAGCTAATATGACGTAATAAATAAAGGAAATCAGTTGATTAGCGTTCTAATTGCAAGTGAAATATGTTGTTTGTAATACCCATATGTTATTTTTCAAGAAATATATGAAATTGTATAATTTGATTATTAACACAGAATAAAGTTAATTAAATTAGAAAATACTAAATTATGTATCTCTAATATCTTTATGTTTCAGTAACATAAGTCATTTGCTTTATATCTTATTATTATGGGTCTCCCCATATATTTGTTGTCTGACTAAGGTTTTTCCCTATAAATGAAGTTATGGCGTTGATACAGCAGAAAATGCACGGTATAGTCGCCTTCAGAATAATTATATAACCAATACGTTCCTGATTTTTAATTTATTATTAGTACTAAAGTTGAAAATAAGTGATATGGAATTGGTTATCATTAAATTTTTAAACACACTTGTATGGATATGTAGGTTTGTGTTTTGTAAGGGATTGCAGATTAAAGTATTTTTAAGCTCATTTTGAGCTAAAGGTTAGATTTTAAAGTTTTAGACCAAAAAATACTTGTTTGGAAATGGATTTTTTCAACTTAAGGTGATTTTTTAATTAATTTATCATTATAATCATTTAGATAGCCTAGATACTTAATGTTAATTATTAAATTAAAGCTCCACTCAAAAAGATTCCCTCGACTTAAACACCTGTTATTTATGTTATTAATATGAATTTCCTGCATAAATTTGTCATTATTTCAGTGTTCTGAATTGACTATTAGATAGGTTTGTTTGAAAATTACCCGTTACGTGATCAAATGATCCGAATGTTCACAGAAACTATTGATGTATTTTATAAAAAATCAGTCGTTTCAAACCATTAATTTGTGCACTTTAAACGTTGGAAAACAGGTTTAACAATGGAAGATAAAAATATTATCGACAAAAAAATTGCTTCTCGGTTACAAGAGACGCCTATTGCTATTATTGGTATGGCATCGCTTTTTCCTGAATCCAGAGATTTGCATGAGTTTTGGGAAAATATTGTAGGTAAAATGGACTGTGTTATTGATGTCCCCGCTGATCGTTGGGAAATCAATGATTTATATGATGCAGACCCTTCCGCACCTGATAAAAGTTATAGTAAACGTGGTGGCTTTATTCCTGATATTGATTTTGACCCCATGGAATTTGGTTTACCGCCAAATATTCTTGAAGTTACTGATTCCTCTCAGCTCTTATCACTCGTCGTTGCAAGAGATTTACTTAAAGATTGTGGCTATGCCGATGGTGATTTTGATCGTGAAAATACTGGCTGTATCCTCGGTGTTGGTGGTGGACAAAAATTAATCACCCCATTAGTCTCACGTCTACAAGGCCCAGTATGGGAAAAAGTTCTGAGAAGTAGTGGTGTGGCAGAAGATGATATTCAAATCCTTATTGAAAAAATGAAAAAAGCTTACATCCCCTGGGTAGAAAATTCATTCCCGGGTATGTTAGGTAATGTGATTGCTGGCCGAGTGGCTAATCGCTTTGACCTGGGTGGTACCAATTGCGTTGTTGATGCGGCTTGTGCTGGTTCTTTGGCAGCAATGAAAATGGCCATTAGTGATTTGCTAGAATATAAGGCCAACACCATGATTACTGGTGGTGTTGATACTGACAACTCACCTTTTATGTATCTTAACTTTAGTAAAACTCCAGCATTTACAGATGGAGATGTGCCTAAGCCATTTGATGAAGATTCTCATGGTATTGTTATTGGTGAAGGTGTTGGCATGGTTATGCTAAAGCGCCTGGAAGATGCTGAGCGTGATAACGATCGAATTTATGCGGTTATTAAAGGAGTTGGTTCTTCAAGTGACGGTCGTTTTAAGAGTATTTATGCCCCACGTTCAACAGGGCAAAGAGTTGCTATTGATCGTGCATATGAAGACGCTGGCTTTGAGATGGAAAGCATTGATCTGTTAGAGGCACATGGTACAGGAACAAAAGCTGGTGATGCGGCAGAATTTGATGGCTTGAAATTAGCCTTTGACCACGAAGGTCATGAAAAACAGCACATTGCGATTGGTAGTGTGAAATCACAAATTGGACATACAAAAACTGCAGCAGGCTCAGCTGGTATTATCAAAACAGCTCTGGCGCTTTATCATAAAATCTTACCACCAACCATTAACATTGATAATCCCAATCCAAAACTAGGAATGGAAGAATCTTCATTCTATCTTAATACTGATACTCGCCCATGGATTAATACATCTGACACACCACGCCGTGCAGGTGTCAGTTCATTTGGTTTTGGTGGTAGTAACTATCACTTTGTCATGGAAGAATATTTGCCAGAATTAGACAAGACATCAGGCAAAGATTATCGCTTACATAATACTTCTCGCTCTTTTGTATTGCATGCGAATACTCCAGAAGCTTTGGCTGGGAAATGTCAAAATTGGTTAACTTCACTTAAAAATGACGATACAGGACTTGAGTATTATAACTTCGTTCAAGAAGCTGAAAACGCTGATATCCCTCGAAGCAATGCTCGTATCGGTTTTGTTGCTATTGATCAGGATGCCATTGTTGAGTGTTTGACTAATGCAATTGAACAATTAGAAAAACAGAAAGGAGCCGATACCTGGGATCATTTTAGTGGTCTCCATTATCGTGCTCAGGCACTACCAGAAGATGCAAAAGTCGTTGCCTTATTCTCTGGTCAGGGCTCTCAATATTTGAATATGTGTAAGGATTTAACCAATAACTTCCCACCAATGCGTGATGCCTTTTCTCAAATGGGCCAACAGTTATTAGGTGATAACGACACGACAATTAACCGTGTTGTTTTTCCAGAGCAGGTTTTTACGGATGAAGAAGCAAAAGCTCAGGAAGAAAAACTTAAATTAACTCAATATATTCAACCAGCAGTCGGCTCTGTCAGTGCTGGTTTATACAAAATGACGCAAGAAGCAGGATTTAAACCTGATTTTGTTGCTGGTCATAGTTATGGTGAACTGACTGCCTTATGGGCAGCTGGTATCATTGATGATGAAAGTTTCTATAGCTTGTCTCGTGCACGAAGTGTTGCGATGGGAACACCTCCAGAAGAAGGTTATGATGCTGGCAGCATGATGGCTGTTATGGGGGATGCAAAAGAAATTGAAGAAAAAATAAAAGCTTACAAAGGTGTTGCGATTGCTAATTATAATTCACCTAAGCAAGTTGTTGTTGCCGGACCAAGTCAGGCAATTGCAGAAGCAAAAGACGGATTGAAAAAAGATGGATTCTCAGCTGTGGCTTTACAAGTTTCTGCCGCATTCCATTCACCTTTAGTTGAATATGCCCATAAACCATTCTCTGATGCGATTGATAATATTAAATTTAATGAGCCGCATACAACGATTTTTTCAAATGTTACCGCTAAGCAGTATCCTAAGTCAGTTAAGAAAATTAAGGACAGTTTCAAAGGTAATATGCTCAAATCTGTGCAGTTTACTCAGGAAATCAATAATATTGCCGATCAAGGTGGTACCATTTTTGTTGAGTTTGGACCAAAGAATGTATTGACAAAATTAGTCGGTGCAATCTTAAGTGACAGAGATCATCTTGCCATTGCAATGAACAGTAATCCTAAGAAAAATAGTGATGTTGTTTATCGTGATGCATTAGTGCAGTTAAAGGTGGCAGGTGTTGAAATTAGCTTGAAGGATCTTTACCAACGTGATGTTGAAAAGCCTTCTACTAAGAAAGCAATGATGAATATTAAGCTTAACGGTGCGAACTATGTCAGTGATGCAACGAAACAAGCTTTTGAAGATGCTTTAAATGATGGCTTTACTCTCAACTTACCTTCGAAAGAAGTACCACAAGCAATAGCACCTGTTACTTCTGTTGAATCCACAAAATCTGCTCAAGAGCCACTTTCTAGAGAAGTTATTCAAGAATCAGTTGTTCAAGAAGCCGTAGTTAATAAACCTGCTCCTGTTATTCAACCTCAAGAGACTCAAACACCAACTGAAATTGTTCAGCTTACTCAATCTCTTGATCAGTCTGAATGGTTACAAACTCAATCAGCTACACTCAAAGCACATGAAATGTACCTGCAAAATCAGCAAGATTATTCGTCAGGTTTCTTTGATATGATGCATCACCTGGTTGATGAATTTGGTACTCAAAATAAAGCGGTGCCAGAAAATATCACGCAGGGGATGTCTGATCTGCATCAATATCAGCAAGATACTCTACGAGTTCATGAAAGCTATTTACAAAGTCAAATCGAATTTAATAAATCAACTCATCATCTAATGGGTGGTGCACCAATTGCTTCAACCACAAGAACTATTGTTGAAACTCCTGCTGTGGCATCGGCTCCAGCTATTGCAGAAACTGCACCTGATGTAAAAATACCTGCACCTGTGGTAGAAGCTCCTAAGCCTCCAGTACAACAAGCACCAGCACAAAAGGCAACGGCACCTGAAAAACCTACAGTTGCTAAATCCATCGCTCAAACGACCGCTCAAGTTGTTGCTACACCAGCTCTTGATTCTCAAGCAATCCAAAAAGGTATGCTTGAGATTGTTCAGGACAAAACAGGTTATCCTGTAGAAATGCTGGATTTAAATATGAATATGGAAGCAGACCTGGGTATTGATTCAATTAAACGAGTTGAGATTCTAGGGGCAATGACTGCAAAATTCCCGGAATTACCAGAGCTGGATCAAAATGATTTAGCAGAAATGCAAACTCTATTAGAGATTGTCCAGTACGTTGAAGAAAAGGCGAGTACTTTAGTTCCTGTTGCTAATAATACTAGTACACCAGTTGTTGAACCTGTCTCTTCAGGTATTAGCCTTGCACAGATACAAAAAGGCATGCTTGAAATTGTTAATGAAAAGACGGGCTATCCAGAAGAAATGCTGGATCTCAATATGAATATGGAAGCAGACCTGGGCATTGATTCAATTAAACGAGTTGAAATCCTCGGTGCTATGACTGCTAAGTTCCCTGAGTTACCAGAACTGGATCAAAATGATTTAGCAGAAATGCAAACTCTATTAGAGATTGTTGAATATGTTGAACAAAAGGCGGGTGCCTCAACTCCTGTAGCTGAAACAGCTAACATGAATACTGCACCTGTTGCATCGACAATTAGTTTGGCAGAAATTCAGAAAGGCATGCTTGAAATTGTTAATGAGAAGACAGGTTATCCAGAAGAAATGCTGGATCTGAATATGAATATGGAAGCCGATTTGGGGATTGACTCAATTAAACGAGTTGAAATCCTGGGTGCTATGACTAATAAGTTTCCGGA
>JAPHSW010000100.1 GCA_026196615.1 Gammaproteobacteria bacterium
AATCGCGGCTAGAGGACCCACCGCATTAGCTACATCATTGGCCCCATGAGCAAAACTGAGTAGTGCTGCAGAGAAAATCAATGGCAGTGTAAATAAAGAGTTCACACTTTCTTTGTCATTTATCAGCTTTTCAGCAGCTTTAGAAATCATAGGCCGCACAACAATATAAATCACAACTGCAATAATCAGAGCAATACCCACCGCTGATAGAAAATCAACTTTCCATAATTTTTTCAGCCCCTTAACAATTAAGTAGGTAGAAAATGCCCATCCCATAATGGCTACAAGTAGTGGGACTACCTTTTTTGCAGCACCTAGCATGTCACTTCGATAGGTAATAAAACGTTTGATAAAATAAAGGAAAGCAGCAGCAATGATTCCTCCCATTACAGGAGATATAACCCAACTCGCTGCAATAGCTCCCATTTTATCCCAATTAGCAATTCCCATACCTCCAGCAGCAATACCAGCTCCCAGAACACCACCAACAATTGAATGAGTGGTTGAAACAGGTGCTCCAAGTGCAGTTGCAATATTTAACCAGATTGCACCAGCCAATAAAGCAGCCATCATCATCCAGACAAAGGAATCACCATTGAGCACATCACTGGGATCAATAATTCCTTTTTTAATCGTACTCACTACGTCACCACCAGCAATCAGCGCACCTGATGCTTCAAAAATAGCAGCAATAAAGATTGCCCCTGTCAGAGTTAAGGCTTTTGAGCCCACTGCGGGCCCTACGTTATTAGCAACGTCATTGGCCCCAATATTCATTGCCATGTAGCCGCCAATCATGGCTGCAATAATCAATAAGGTACTTGGGCTACCTTCTACGCTATTCTGTGATATGGTAAATAGCATGATACCCACGATAAATAAAAGCGCGGTACCAATACGAAATAATTCTTTACGAGAGTGCTTGGTTGCATCATCAATATCATTTAAATTTTTTAATTCCATAACCACATTTTCTTTTTAAGTTTTTTAGAAAAGCCTTTTCACTCATCTGGTACAAAATTACGAGTACCCAAAGACCTTATAATCATAATTTATTTAGTAAGCGAGATTGTAATCAAACTGAAACAAAAATGTAACATAAGAATGCAATCTCTTAATCATTTTATAGTTAAACAAAATAGTTTTTGACTTTTATCAAAAACTATTGCAGAAATAGATACTTACTAAAACATATCAAATTTCTATACTCAAACGTAAGTTCTTGCAATCATTAAAAAAAAAGTTAGAATGTAGCTCTTAGAAGACGATTAAATGTATTTTCAAAAAACAGGAAAAATTAATGCTTTTTGGTCAGGATAGAAACCAGCTTCGTAAAGTTTATTTTCAAAGTTGGGATAAGTTTAAAAAGAAGCAACCTTTGGAGCCAATGGAATCTCTTATCGCAAATTTAATTGGTCAACACCCAGAATACCATGATTTTTTTGATCAAATTGAACAAAATCAAGATCGTGATTTCACCCCTGAAATGGGACAAACCAACCCATTTTTACATTTAGGTATGCACATTTCTATCCATGAACAAATTGGTACACAGCGACCACCTGAGATCAGTTCTCTTTATCAGTCATTATGCAAAAAAACGGGTGATACTCATGAAGCTGAGCACTTGATTATGGATTGTTTGGGAGAAATGCTTTGGACAGCTCAAAGAAACAATCAACAACCTAATGAAACTACCTATTTGGAATGCATTAGAAAACTGTTATGATTCAGTTTACTAAGAATGCCTAAGCTTTGTATAAATGCTTTATATAAATGACCAAAGGTTTGGAGATAACAAATGAAAATAGTCAGTAGTATAATTGCAGGTGTTCTTTTAATGCTATCCAATAATAGTTTTGCGGAATATTTTTGCATTTCTGATCAGGGAAAGCCCAAACATTGTGAACAAGGTGACATTATTCTTGTTAAACCCACCCTGGTTCCAAGAGTTTGTGATTTTGATGCCCAAATATTAAGAATGCCCAAAACGGATAAAACTGCAGAATACCTTTGTCGTTACACAGGCAATATTTTAGCTATTAAAGAATTGAAAAGTCGTCGTGACAATCAAATGAAACCAATAATTCCTCCACCACCAAAAAAGAAAAATAACAAGATGTTTGATAGTATGCCATTTTTTAAATAAATCGGAAATTGATTTATTTACTTAAAAAAATACCAAAAAAAAACAGGCGATATTGCCTGTTTTTTTTAGTATTTTTTCTAAACTATTTCCAAATTATGGCTGCATTGAATTACAAACCTATATCACTTAGAAGATAAAACATCCATGCCAATAGCAGCACAGTAAGTAATGAGATAATTACAACTACACAAGTCTGACAAGTTTTTTCAAAAAAATAGTTTACTTTCGGAAGTCCCATTTTCTTTCTCTTTTTCATTTTTATACAAAATCATCCACTCTGTTTGTAGCCCCCGAATCAGACAACTCTTTATCTATTGGATATATTTATCTATTGGATAAAAGAGCATGTCTCTACAAACCTGACTATTATATCTTCAAATAATCAAAGATAGGACAATAGCCAATGTCTTTAAGAATAAAATATTACAAATGAATTTCATATAGGAGATACCCCTAAAAATTATTAGTATTTTAAACAATATTTAGGGGTATCAAGGAAGAATATTGTGTAGTTTTAGATAAATATTGACTATTGCTGACGTTTTTTAGCAGCAGTACGCAGTCTCAATGCATTAAGTTTTATAAAACCCGCCGCATCTTTCTGATCATAAGCTCCTTCGTCATCTTCAAAAGTAGCGATACTATCATCATACAAACTATCTGTAGTTGATGCCCGTCCAACAATAATAATGTTACCTTTATACAATTTAACGCGAACCTGACCGTTAACCACTTCCTGAGATTTATCAATCATGACCTGAAGCATTTCGCGCTCTGGAGACCACCAGTAACCATTGTAAATCAGGCTTGCATATTTCGGCATCATTTCATCTTTGAGATGAGCTGCCTCTCTATCCAGAGTAATGGATTCCATTGCTCGATGCGCTTTAAGCATAATAGTACCTGCAGGTGTCTCATAACATCCACGAGCTTTCATACCAACATAGCGATTTTCAACAATATCAACACGGCCGATACCATTTTCTCCACCAACCTTATTCAGGTATTCCATGACAGTTGCTGGAGACATTTTCTCACCGTTAATGGCAACAATATCACCCTTCACATAATCCAGCTCCAGATAAGTTGGTTCATCAGGTGCTTTTTCGGGTGAAACACTCCATAACCACATAGAGTCTTCTGGCTCGTTCCATGGATCTTCAAGAATATCGCCTTCATAAGAAATATGTAATAAATTTGCATCCATAGAATAAGGAGATTTTTTACCCTTTGCTTTATCAACGCTCAGGCCATGCTCTTCAGCATATTTTATCAGGCTTTCACGTGAGTTAAGCTCCCATTCTCGCCAGGGTGCAATCACTTGTACATCAGGTTTCAATGCATAAGCACCTAATTCAAAACGAACCTGATCATTACCTTTTCCCGTTGCTCCATGAGAAATAGCATCTGCCCCTGTTTCATTGGCAATCTCGATCAAACGTTTAGAAATGAGTGGACGCGCAATTGAAGTACCTAATAGATATTCGCCTTCATAAATGGTGTTAGCACGGAACATGGGGAAAACAAAATCACGAGCAAATTCTTCACGCAAATCATCAATATAAATTTCTTTAATACCGGCTGCTTCCGCTTTAGCTCTTGCAGGCTCAACTTCTTCACCCTGGCCTACATCGGCAGTGAAAGTCACCACTTCACATTGATATTCGTCTTGTAGCCACTTCACAATAATTGAAGTATCCAGACCACCGGAATAGGCTAAAACCACCTTTTTCACGTCAGACATCGAGATTTTCTCCCACATTCATTGATGGTTCAAGCATGATAATAGGCTTAAAACATCGATTAAAAAATTAAATCGTTTTTAGAAGTGGGCAATTATAGCGGATTCTTGACGTCTAACCTACTTAGATTTGATTTTTTGGTTATTTTTATCAACTAAATGGTCAAAATTAATGAAATTTGGTGCTGGAGGCTCATCATCAACATAATCACTATCCATTGAATCTTGTTCAGATTGAGGAGCATCTATTTCAGCCAGTTCGTCCTCATCTTCTTGTAATTCCTGTGCTTCAGGATCTGGGGATTTGCGATTAAAAATTGAACGTTCTGTCAATTGGCGACGACGCTCTGCTTTTCTGGCATCTTCAATGGCTTTTTGTTCTTCTGCTGTTGGTGGTGCCGTCGTGAGCAGCTGGACATCAGCTCGACGATTTTGTGCGCGGCCCTGTGCTGTTTCATTGCTATGTTCAGGGTTTCGCTCACCATGATTCACAGAATAAATCATCTCAGCTTTTGCACCTACTGAAAGTAAATATTTCACAACAGCCTCAGAGCGTCTTTCTGAAAGCTTATCATTAAAACGACGACGTCCACGAGAATCGGCATGTGCATCTACTTTAATTTGTAAAATACTGGGATCCATTTCCAAATAACGTAAGATATTTTTCAAATCACGCTTGGATCGATCCGTTAAAATATCTTTATTGGTAGCAAAATACAGCTTCAGGTTTTTAATTTCATCCAAATCAAAATCCATCAATGTATTCTCACACTCTCGATACTCAGCTAGAGCAGTACGAAAATTAATCGGTGATAACATAACGGCAATAATATCTCGGCCATCAGCCATATCACGGTAAATCACCACGGGAGACATACCATTTTCAACTTGTTGTAACATTCTTGAAGCAAAAGGAGATTCAACAATTAGAGGGTTGTGACCACGCACAAAATCAAATTGACCTATTTCAAAGATGGTATCATCATGTCGCCAGGAAGGTGGCTCCGATTGCACAACAATTTTAACATTATCATCCATTACAGGTTCATCACTGAGTAGATTAAACTTCACTTTTTGACCTGACTTGTGAATAAACTTGCCTTCACCATAAAATGGGATCATTTGAGATAAAGTACATTCATAATTTTTAGTGCCACTACTGACCCAGATTGATTTTTCCATGGGCACAATATATTCGCGCTCAGCAGCAAATACTGACGACAAGATAGATACAGCCAATAAATTGACCATAAAGAAGAGTAAGACGCTTTTTTTATTCATGGTGATAAATGAAATGCAAAAACTACGCCATAACGAAATTAACATCCTATGACCCACACAAATATAGCTCAATTTAAAAAATAACCAATACATAAACCACTGAACGGCAAATTTTTTCCTATTGTTTTAAATAAAGGTGAGTTATTCTTTTATATGTTTCTCAGGAAAGACATAAAAAATTTTATTTTCTGGTGCCAGGCAAACTTTATTACTACAGGTCTGATAATCAACTTGCAGTGGAATTGCAACAATGGGCTTAACCACCTCTTTATTATTCTTTTGAGGAATAGCTTCCATAATGACTTTTATAGCAACTGACTTTTGATAAAGTGATAAAGGTGAATCATTGAACTTAAGCTGAAGTTCTTCTCCCTGTGGATATTCGGCCTGAATTATTTTCCAGCGCCCTTGTGCTTTTTCACCGAGTGATATCGATGTGGCCACCAGATCTTCATCTTTCGGATAACGGCTGTTTATATGCCAATGCTCATCAATGGTAAAGTAGACTTCAACTTCAACCCTTTGTTTGGATGCCACCAAGGTGTGTTTCAGATCTGTTTTTTCAATACGCACATGGCCTTTACCACCATATTGAACATCAGCTAATTCTCCAAAATTAAGCTGGTTCACTGCCATAAGAAAGTAAGAAAAAGAAGCAGGAGACACTTTTATTTTTGATGATAATGAGGCAATAAGTGCTAATGCTTTGGTATTGTAATTCTCATCACCTGTTCGATAATACAATTGTGATAAAACTTCCAAAGCAACGGCGTTTGATGATGGAATTGCGCCATCATAAATATCTTTAGGTCGATTAAAGAGAACAACCTCTTGCTCATTTTCAGGCACTTTTTTATCTGAAACAGCTGTCATATAAAAAACACCTTCTTCCTTATCCCAGAAATAAAATAGCATTTCCTTCATTAATTGCTGACTTCTCTGTAACCATTTTTGATCTTCTGTCACATCATATAAAGCCAGATAACTCTGAGCCAAATAGGCATAGTCCGCTAATGTCGCCGTCACTGAAGCTTTCCCATTCAGACTTGCTCTCCACAACCTCGAAACAACCTGGGAGTTAGAAGAGGTTGTTTTTAAAGAGCCAGATTGACCACCAACATGATGAATCTGCCAAAGAAAATCACCTACTCTTTTTGCCACATCAATGTATTTTTCTTCATAAAATTGTTTTCCTGCCTGAGCAAAAGCAGTGATCATCATTCCATTCCATGCAGTCACTACCTTGCGATCAATTGATGGAGCAATTCTTTTTTGACGCTTTTTATACAAAGTGTCTCGAATCTTATCAATTTGTGCATAGAGTGATTTTAATTCTTGATTATTATTTTGTGCATAATTTTTAATAGAATCTGATAAATGTAATATCGTCGTACCAGCAGAGGTTGTTTGGGGCTGTTCACTGAAGTTACCCTCCAATGTCACACCATAAATCTCAGTGGCTAATTTTGCCGACTCAGCACCTAAGACTTGAGTTAATTCATTTCTTAACTCATCATGTGTCCATAGAAAAAACTTTCCTTCCTCACCCTCACTATCCGCATCACTGGCAGAGAAAAATCCACCATTATTTTCCCTCATCTCCTGCAAGACATAATCCAGAGTTTGAGTGACCACCCTCTTATAGGCTTCATCCTGAGTAATAGAAAAAAGTTGCAAATAGGTTCGACTCAAATGAGCCTGGTTATATAACATTTTCTCAAAATGAGGCACTAACCATTCATTGTCGGTTGCATAACGATGAAAACCACCACCAACTTGATCGTATATACCACCCTGAGCCATAGAGCTCATGGTTAACTGAAGTGCTTCTAAAACCTCAGCATCCTGTTCTCTAATGACGGTATCGAGTAATAGGAATAAATAAGTTTCATTGGGGAACTTAGGAGCTTGTGAAAAACCACCCTGAAGCTCATCAAAACGATTAAGAAGATTAATAACCGCAATCTGAATTCGCTCTTTACCAATATGTTCTGCCTGCTTCAAACCACGTTGTTGACCTTGTACCGCTTGAGTAATTTTATCTGCAATTTCTCTCAATTTCGGCTCTTCATCCCGCCATAATTTGGATGACTGCTGTAATACCTGGATAAACATTTCAGGTGGGAAATAGGTTCCAGAAAAAAAGGGCTTACCATCAGGAGTTAGAAAAGATGACATAGGCCAACCACCACTCCCCTGGGTCATCATTAAGGCCGTCATATAAATTTTATCTACATCAGGTCGTCGCTCCCGATCAACCTTAATAGAAATAAAATGTTTATTCAGATAATCTGCCATCAGCTCATTATCAAAACTTTCTCTTTCCATGACATGGCACCAATGACAGGTTGAGTAACCAATTGAAAGGAAAACAGGTTTGTTTTCCTGACGGGCTTTTTCAAAAGCTTCTTTTCCCCAGGCATACCAATTGACAGGATTATGAGCATGTTGAATAAGATAGGGTGATTCTTCAAGGATCAATCGATTGGTGTATTTTGGTGAGCCATCTACATTAAAGTGTTCAGTTCTAGGCTTATATTCACTGCCTTTATTTTTATAAGCTGTTTGTAATTTCTGTTCCAGTTCTGAAACTATACGCTTTTTTTCAATAGATGAAGGCTCACTTAGTGGAGTACCTATTTCTGTATTGTCTTCAAGTACCGAGGAATAGCTCGGAGCAGAAAAAAGTATCAAAAAGATCACATTGATGGAAAGCAATTTTGGGATATTAATAACTTCTTCCTCTTTCTTTTAAAGTCACAATTTAACGTTAAAGCAAGTCTAAAAGTTCAGTACTTTCTGTAAAATTTTTGACAAGCTTTCCATGGTAAATGGTTTTTGAATAAAATCAACAACACCATCATTAAGCATTGTTTGCACTTCTTCATCAGCACCATAACCTGATGCCACAATAACTTTCACATCCGGATCAATTAATTTTAATTGATGAAATGTTTCACGTCCCCCCATCTGAGGCATCATCATATCTAAAATAACTAAATCAATATTGTCTTTTGACTGACTAAAAAACTTAATAGCCTCAAGCCCATTGGCACAGGTTTTTATCTGATAATCATATTGTTCAAAGAGTTCCTGAGTATAATTTCGAATCAATTCTTCATCATCCACTAGTAAGATACTGACTTTACCCTTTGGTAAACTCTGTTTTTCATCAATTGTTTCTTCTGGTTGTTGATCACTTGATTTAAAAAAGAGTGAAAAACAGGTACCCTCTTCTGGTTGACTATTTATTACAATACCTCCACCATGATTCACTAAGGTACCATATACAGCAGCAAGCCCCATTCCAGTTCCTTTACCATTTTTCTTTGTTGTAAAAAAAGGCTCAAAAGCATGATCTTTGGTATCATTAGTCATACCACAACCAGTATCACACACATCCAGTCGAAC
>JAPHSW010000153.1 GCA_026196615.1 Gammaproteobacteria bacterium
ATATTGGGTTTAATCAGAAACTTTATCACTCTGAGTAAACCTATGGTGGTAAATCAGGAACTACTCCCGATTTAAAACCATATTATTCAGGTTCAACTAAATAGTTAATTCTTATTTATGCTATTGTTAACGTTAAACTAATGTTTGGTGTTATCAATGCTGTAGTAACTAGAAGGGGAGTACCGATTGAGATCGAAAAGCCCTGCATTAATAAGATTTGAGTTGGCTTTTAACTAAGGTAACATCGGAGACAACATTGGTCCTGGTATAGGTACAGTTGGCTAAAAATAGTATCAGGCAGACAAATAAAATACGTTGGATCATTATATATCTTCCCATTTTTTAGGTTGATAAAATTACTCTCAATATTGTTAAAATGTCATTGAATCAATTGCATGACTAATGATTAAATGCCTGTATTTTTCTGCTTCTAATGTGACTTCTTGAAGTAACTTCGTGGGTATTTCTATCTCATCATAATTTGTTTGTTGCTTAACAATTGTGCCCTTTTTCATGTTCTCGGAGGAGTCACCTATCCGGGGTCTACCCGTCAATGAGAATACCTGATAGTTCTCAGTTAATGGCGTTGATAGTGATAACCAGGACTGAATGTGCTTCAAACTTTCTTCTGAATGAGTTCGAATCAGATCGGCATCATAATAATAGAAATTATTTTTATGATGCTTGCAGAATAGCGCCATTTTTTTTAAGCGTTCAATATAGTATTTAGTTGCATTAACTGGATCAGCATAGGAACGTTGTTCTTTTTTATTACGAAATAAATTAACAATACTTTTTATTGTTTGTTCTGGTGGTCTGATTGAAACAAGAATGTTTAATTTTTTAGTGCTTTCAAAAGCTTCAGATTTGGGAACTAAATTTTCTAATAATAATTCGTAATCATTATGTAATAACTTATCAAATAAGTATTGAGTCTTATTTTTCTCAGTCTCATTATTAAACTCAGTATTTTCAAAAAGTAATTTTTCTTGCTTAAGAAGATCATTTTCTGTGAGGTAATTGAGGTGCATTTCATAATAACCACAGATTTGAGGGTGTGAACCTAAAATATGGCTGATCAGACTGGTATTTGCACGCATGTGACTGATTAAGAATATATGTCGGTAGTTTGATGTGGTTTTATTGGGTTTCAAATGGGTCATTTATATCATTAAATAGCATATGTAATTAACGTATTATAACCAGTAAATTTTATATTTTCCTTATTTGGATAAGAAATAGACCCTGTGCTTTATGAAATTAAGAATGATGGTAATTTATGGAGATAATTATCCATAATAATAGTTTGTTAACCAGGTTCAAAACAAATAGAAAAAATAGGATATACTGAAAGTTCTGTTCTAATTAAATTATGAGTAACGGGTTTTCCTATGTCTAAATTCAATGCCTCTCAAGTAAAATTAATGGTTATCTTAATTTTATCTTTTTTGCTCACTCTTTTCAGTGTCCCTGTATTGTCTATTTCTTCAGATAATATTTCTCCCGATATAGTTCCTGAAGAGTTGGAAAGCTGGGTGCCCTGGGTTTTAAAAGATACACCTGAAATTCAATGCCCCGTTCTCTACAATAAAAATCAACATTTATGTGCCTATCCTGGTGCCCTCACTCTTTCAATGGAAGAGAAGCAAGGTGAATTTTTTCAAGAGTGGGATGTGTACGCACAGTCTTTTGTTCCATTGCCCGGTGATATAAAAAATTGGCCAGAAGGAGTCAGTATTGATGAGCAGATACACCCTGTCATTAGTCGTAATGGCAAACCTTTTGTACAACTTGAAAAGGGTCGCTTTAGTATAAAGGGAGATTTCAATTGGTCGCAAAAACCAAAAACCTTGTCCATACCTGATGAGACTGGCCTTATCAGTTTAAGTATTAATAATAAACCTATTAATTTTCCAGATTTTAGAAATGGTAAACTTTGGCTAAAAACATCCTTAGTTACTGAACATAAAAATAATCATTTGGATTTACATGTTTTTAGAAAAGTGACAGATACGATTCCCCTGAAGATTGAAACCTACATAAAACTGGATGTTTCAGGGCAACAAAGAGAAATTGTTCTTAATGGCTCACTGCTTAATGGTTTTATTGCAAGTGCGGTCACTAGTAAGCTGCCTGTTCAAATTGATCGTCAGGGCTATTTAAAAATCCAGGTCAGACCAGGTAGATGGTCTGTAAATGTATCTTCTTATCAGCCTAAAGAAGTCAATTCTATTACTTTAGCAGATTTTAAATTACCTCTTTTAAAAAATAAGGGACAAAATTCAGAACAATTAAAATTGGGGTGGCCAAAAGATGAAATTTGGGTTTTAGATCAACAACCACACTTAAGGCGAATTAATGTACAAAGTAAAATCAGTATTGATGCCAATCAAACTCAGTTACCCAGTCAGTGGAAAAAATATCCTGCATTTCAAATGAAAGCAGATGAGCAAATGAGTTTTGATATTATTAAGCGAGGTGATCCTGAACCAGAGCCCGATCAATTAAATTTGAGTAAAAAAATATGGCTGGATTTTGATGGTAAGGGGTTTACTATTAATGACAAAATAACCGGTAAGTTATCTCGTCAATGGCGCTTGAATGCTTCTGAAGAAATCACTCTTGGACAAGTAACACTGAATGGTGAGCCACAATTTATCACTCAAGACTCAGCAGAAGCTCTTCAGGGAGTTGAAGTTCGCCATGGTCAATTGAAGCTTTCAGCTGATAGCCGTATTGAATCACAAGAGCGTTCATTCAATCGTGATTTATCCAGTAGTGGTTGGAATGTTGATTTTAATCGTGTTGATGCCACTCTGTTTTTGCCCGCAGGTTGGAAGTTATTTTCACTCAGTGGTGCAGATGCCAGTGGTACCTGGATTAAAAAATGGACTTTACTGGATTTGTTTCTGGTCTTAATTACTTCTATTGCCATTTTTAGATTGTGGGGGATACGCTGGGGAATTGTTGCTTTGTTGGCTCTGGTGCTTACCTGGCATCATTATGATGCCCCTCGGTTTATCTGGATTAATTTAATTATTACGGTGGCTTTGTTGAGAGCACTACCTTCAGAAGGTCGTATTTATCAAATGATAAAAAATTATCGTTTTGCCGTTTTAATTGTTTTGGTGATTATGATACTCCCCTTTATTGTTAATCAGGCTAGAACCGCTCTTTATCCTCAATTGGAATTTCATAATGAAGAAATTCAAAGCTTTAGCCATTCCAATGAATTGGATGTGATGTATGAATCACCTGAGTCATTACCTGCAGCTGTGCAGTCAATGCCTAACAAAGTTCGTGGAGCTGCTTCTGATTATGTTTCTCAATCTTATCAACTAAAAAGCTCATCTAAATCAGGTAGAATCAGATCACCCATTGAGATGAAAACCATTGATCCTAATGCCATGATTCAAACGGGGCCAGGCTTACCTTCGTGGACACTGAATCAATACGCCATTCGCTGGGATGGTCCTGTACGAAGTGATCAACAAATCTCAATGACATTTATATCTCCTGCTGTGAATTCGACATTGAATGTTTTGCGTATTGTATTAGTGCTGCTATTGGCTTTACGTATAATGGATGTGTCTTTCTTAGTGAAGCGAGGTAATCTTTTTAAGCAATCCAATCCAGCTTCTGGAAATGCGTTCACTTTTCTGGCTTCTTCTTTGTTGACAGGATTTTTACTGGTTTTATTGACGCTTGTACCACAAAACTCAGAAGCTTCATTTCCTTCAAAAGAGTTACTAAATGAATTACAAGCTGAATTAAGCAAACCAACAAAGTGTTTGCCTCAATGTGCCGATATTGAATCAATGAATATTGATTTAACAACTCAAGCATTGACTCTTGAATTGCGAGTTCATGCTCAGAGTGATGTTTCAATACCTTTGCCCGTTCCTCTGAAGCAATGGATGCCGAATCGTATTCTTATTGATGGTGAATCAACGACTTCGGTTTTTCGTAAAGAACCTCAAAAAAACAATTCACAACTCTGGCTTTTTCTTAAAAAAGGCAGTCATTTAGTTGAAATCATTGGCCGTGTTGAACATATTAATCAGTTGCAGATAAGCTTACCTCTAAAACCTCACCATATTCGTCTGGATGTTGATGGTTGGTCTTCTGAAGGAATGGATCAGGATGTAACTAAAATTTCTGCTTTAAGTTTTTTAAAACATCGCAATGAGCAGAGCTTACCTTCTGGTGTTAAAAACTCTGATATTGAACAAAGTGATATCCCGGTGTTTGCAGAAATGACCAGAACGCTCAACCTGGGACTTTCCTGGCAAGTTAATACATCCATACGAGGAGTATGGGGAAGTTCTTACCCTGTTATTTTAAAAATTCCATTAATGGCGGGTGAATCTGTGCTCAGTGATAATGTTAAGGTTGAAAATAATCATGCGATTATCACACTAAAACATAAAAATTCGAGTGTTCAATGGCTTTCAAGATTGGCTGTTTCAAATCAAATAAAACTTAAATCCATTGAGTCTGAACGTATCATTGAAAAATGGATATTGAATGCTAGTCCTATCTGGCATATTGAGCACAGTGGTATTCCTGTTGTTTATCATCAAAACCCAGCATCTCAAGCTCTCTGGCAGCCAAGATGGCAGCCCTGGCCAGGAGAGGAGGTGCTTATTGATGTAACACGACCAAAAGGTGTTGAAGGTAAAACCATCACAATTGACAGTAGTGTGTTAACGATCACTCCAGGAGAGTTGAATACGGCATCAAATCTTGAATTTAATCTGCGTAGCAGCTTAGGTGGACAACATGTGATTCATTTACCTGAGAATGCTGTTTTACAGACGGTCAGTATTAATAATAAAAATATGCCGATACGAAATGCAAAAGAAGGCCTGTCCATTCCCATCTTACCAGGAAAACAAGCAATCAAAGTGGCCTGGCATGAATCTCGTGGTATGGATTCTTTTTTTCATACCTCAGAAGTGAATTTAGGCACTGATAGTGTTAATAGCAAAATTACACTTAATCCCGGTTCTAAGCGCTGGATATTATTGACCAATGGGCCTGCTATGGGGCCTGCGGTATTATTTTGGGGAGTGTTTGGAATTATTTTGATTATGTCTTATGGTTTAGGTCGTGTAAAAGGCACCCCTCTAAATACTTTGCAATGGATATTACTCTGGATTGGCTTGAGTGCCTCTGAACCACTTTCTGCAATTGCGATAGTGGCTTGTATTTTTGCCTTGAAAGCTCGTAATACGATGGATGTTAAAGCGACAAAAGAAGTATTATTCAATGCTTTTCAAGTGTTATTGGTGTTTTTAGTCATTGTTTCGGTAGCCGCTTTGATTGCTTCAATAGAGCAAGGGCTATTAGGCTCACCTCGTATGCAAATCAGTGGTAATGGGTCGAGTTCTTATCAGCTCAACTGGTTTAGTGATCGTATCGGTGAAGTTTTACCTCAGGCCAGTATGATCTCTGTGCCAGTGTATATTTATCGTTTGATTATGTTGGTGTGGTCAATATGGCTGGCTTTTGCCGTCATCAAATGGGCGCAATGGGGGTGGATGGCTTTCTCCCATGAGGAATATTGGAAGTCTCTTCCAAAAAAAATAAAATTTCAAAAAAAATCAGGAAGAACTCAAGCTAAGGTGCCAGTAAAGAACAAAAAACAAAATAAAGATGACTTGTTTATTGATGAAGATGATATCTCTGTTTAAGAATATCTTTTAACTGGAAGTAAGTTCTGAAAAAAAATATAATACAAAATTCTTTAAATTTTGAAGTAAAAATTACCTATATTCTATGAAAATTGCAGTAAGTGAGCTAATTGTCCGGTTTATGGAGCGTCTGGGAGTTGACCATATTTTTGGTATGCCTGGCGCGCATATTCTTCCCGTTTATGATAGTTTGTATAAATCTAAGATACAAAGTGTTCTTGCCAAACATGAGCAAGGTGCTTCGTTTATGGCGGGAGGATATACACGAGCTTCAGGGAAAATTTCTGCCTGCATAACTACAGCAGGTCCCGGAGCAACCAATCTGGTGACTGGGATTGCGAATGCCTATGTTGATAAGCAGCCAATTTTAATTATTACTGGTGAGACATCAACACATATTTTTGGTAAAGGTGGATTGCAGGAAAGTTCTGGAGAAGGCGGCAGTATTGATCAATATACTTTGTTCAAAAGTATTACTAAGTATACCAAATTGATTGAACGTACTGATTATCTGGCAAATGTTCTTAATCGTGCTGCAAAAATCCTTCTTGCAGATGATTCTGGGCCTGTTTTACTCAGTTTTCCATTTAATATTCAAAAAGAAATGGTGGATGAAGCCGTTCTTGACCAAGTTAAAACCACTCGAAATAACCATCATTTACGTTACGATATTTTAGCTGCTGAAGAGTTGGCTCAATTGATTCAGGAATCATCAGCCCCTGTGATTGTGGCAGGTAATGGCTGTATTGTATCTGGTGCTCAGCAACAGGTGTCTGAATTGAGTGAGTTGATGAATATTCCTGTTACCTCAAGTCTGAAAGGCAAAGGTGTCGTGAGTGAGCACTCTGACTTATCTCTAGGTAGTTTGGGTGTGACGTCTTATAGTGGCGCTTACCATTATATTCTTGAAAAATCTGATTTGGTTATTTTTCTTGGAGCCAGCTTTAATGAACGAACGAGTTACGTCTGGAATGAAGACCTGTTAAAAAATAAAAAAATTGCTCAAATCGATACGAGTGTTGAGCAATTAGAAAAAGTCTTCAAAGCTGATTTAGCAATACTCGGTGACATTGCTATCATTCTTAATACCGTGAACTCATCTCTTAAAGAACAACTTTCATCACAAAAAATCCAACCAAAAAAATTATCAGATTCATTGTATAAATATCGCACAAAAGATACAGAGTCAGAGAATACAGATATGAATGATCTGCGCTCTCGATTTCCTTTAGCCAGCCTGTTTTTTTCGGAATTAGAAACTCATTGTCCAAAAAACACCATGGTTTTTGATGATAATATTATCTTTGCTCAGAATTTTTTTCATGTTTCATTAGATAACCGATACTATCCAAATTCTGGTGTCTCTTCTTTGGGGCATGCGATTCCAGCTGCAATTGGGGCTCGTTTTGCGGAGAAAGATTTTACTGAAGATTGGAGTGTTTTTGCTGTTATTGGCGATGGTGGTTTTCAAATGTGTTGCATGGAAATCATGACTGCTGTTAATTACCAACTACCAATTACTATTGCGATGTTTAACAATTCAACAATGGGACTTATACGAAAGAATCAGTTTCAACAATATGATGAGCGTTATATTGATTGTGATTTTGTGAATCCAGACTATGAATTATTATCTCGTTCATTTGGAATTCAACATTACATTGTCAATAATGAGTCTGAGATGAAAGGCCTTTTATCTCAATTGGATCATAAAAATTCAATTAATTTGATTGAAATTATGATTGATAAAAACACCTTTCCTGGTTACGTATCAAGGCGGTAATTTTATGATCTTAAGCAGTATTTTTAAGGACTATAAGCATATCGTTTAAATTCCTATAGTAACATGCTCAATAATGTATCCGATTGTTAATACGAACCATTTTAATGCTCAAAACGGGCACTTCTTGCAGACATTCTTATCATAACTTCCATTTTTCCTACAAAATATCATAAATAATGGATATTTTTAATCATCAAAACTCATATTTCTTGTAAGTGTTTGCACAATAATAACTACTTGTCTATACTAAATTTTGTAATAAGCACTAAGTTATCAGATGTATAGTGTTGATATCTTTTAATATATGGAAATATAAGGAGAAGATCATGCAACTTAAATCTGTATTAGCATTGATTGGAGCTTTAATTGCGGTGGCTGTCGTTACCGTGATGTATTTTACCCTGGGTATACATTGGGTAACCCTCATTATCATTCTATCAACCGTTATCGTTGGATACATTCTTGCAGCTATTGGTGCGTCGTTTACATCGGCTGAAGGCTTTAGTGAATTTATGCGTGGCTTGTTAATTGGTTGGAATTCCACAGCAAATGGCTTTCTTCTTTTGGCGCTAATAGGCTTGTTTGCACCTGTTGCGGTAGCGGCTATAGTTGCTGCAGTACTGGGGATTTTTACCTTTCTTTCAATTGTAAAGCCAATTTCACAGAATGAAGTTTATCAAGGTTTTCTGGGATATTTAAATTGGCTTTTACCAATGAGCTGGTTGATTGTGGGGTTAGGTTTTGTTTTTTACTTTATCTCTTTCTTACTGCACGGTGTCACGGTAGGTAAGGTTAACTATCTTAAAATTCAGGACCTGGCCGCGGATTGGAAAACTGGTACCTTTTTTATCAAAGGCGGTTTAATCAGTAATCTTAATCCGATCGATACGGCATTTAATATGGGTAATTTTTCATTTGTCGATTATAAATCGAGTGGCTGGCACAAAGAGCATGAAGCAGGGCATACACTTAATTTAGCTGTGTTTGGTTCTGTTTTTCATTTGATTGGTGCGCTAGATGAAAATGCAACACCACGTGGTGCCAATGCATATTCAGAGCGCATTGCTGAAAGCAATGATTCGGGGGCAGCAAGTAATAATATTCCTATGTGGAAGTGAAGGAGTAGGTATTGATTTGGTATGATAAATGAAATTGAAGTTAAGATATCCGAATTGATAAAAAAGGAGAAAGATCTTTGTTGGTGATAAAATAGCAGTCATATTATCATTGGAAATTTCTTTTTCACGGCTGCTGATTCTGATTCCAGCACTTGAAACAGATGGCAGTATGCCCTAATTCTAAAGTAGCCATTAAAAATATCAACTGTTGATATTTTTAATGGCTACTTTAGGCTTTTCTATTATCTTTTTTAAGAATTAATTTATTGATCCCATCATTGTGAGTGTTTCTGCCTTCTTTAAAGTCACCGATAGTGATTAAGTGAGATGCTTCTTTCTTATTATTATTTGTTGAGTCAAAATTTCTATTATTAAAAAACTTATCATATCTGTGTTAACTACAATGATGAACGCTGAAATTGAAAAATGGTCTATATTTTTATAGTTTATAATTAAATGCTTAAGGAATAACTGAATGTCCAAAAATTACTTTGCAGTGGGTCAGTGTTTATGTGGTCAGGTAAAATTTACGGTTTCATCCTCACCTGTTCGAATGGGACAATGTCATTGTGATGATTGTCAAAAATCAATAGGGACGGGTCATGCTTCAAATGCTTTTTTTAAAAAAGATGATGTTAAAATAGAAGGTAAACTGAGTCAGTATGGTTCTACAACAGATACTGGTTCAGTCATTACTCGCTCTTTTTGTCCCATTTGTGGGAGTCGTTTATTTGGTGAAAGTAATGTGATTAACAATGTGCTCAGTATTTCAGCAGGGGTGCTTGATGATAATTCCTGGTTTAAAGCCGATGCAATTGTTTATAACAAAAGGAAGCCTCAATGGGATTTTATGGATGAGACAATTCCAACTTTTGAAGAAATGCCACCAGCGGCTGTTAAAAAATAATTAAGTGAGCCATTTATTAGATTGGCAAATAAGATTTTATTGTTCTATTGCTTCTGGTTTGCCAATAAAATAACCCTGATAAAAATCCAGTTTCATATTTTTTAGAATTTCCAGATCTTTTTCCTCTTCGATACCTTCGGCTATAATTTTTATATCCAGATTATGTGCAGTATTAATAATTTGTCTCATGAAATTGATAATATCGTTATTATCCTGAATATTGGAGGCATAACTTCCATGTACCTTGATGAAGTTTACTTTAAGATCTTTTAGGTATGACATTGAAGCAAAACCAACACCAAAATGATCAATGGAAAATTGACATGAAAATGGTTCCATAATCATTAGTAAATTTTTATATTCAGCTAATGCTTTGATTACATTATATTCAGGTACTTCAATCACTAACTGCCCTTGGTGTTTTGTTGATAACTCTTTGATTTGTTCTCTTAACCAAACAGGAAAAGAAGCATCTTGCAGAGTATCACGTGATAGATTGATGCAATAAATACTATCAACACCTGATTGAATACGCTCAATAATATTTTTAATAACCCAACGGTCAATGAAACGAGTGATTTGTAAATGCTCTGCCATTGGGATGAATATTCCTGCTGAAATCAGTTGTTCCTGATGGTTAAGTCGGAGCAGTATTTCTTGAAAGATAGTTTTATTTTCAGCATTAACTGTTTTTTGAAAATAGAGTTGGAACCAATCTTTTTCAATGGCCTCTATTATGATTTTATTCCACTCTTCAGAACCATGGGCTTGAAAATCTTTGCTTTGCTGGTTGTCATAGAGATGATAGGCATTGATGCCTTTTTGTTGAGCTAACCTCAGAGCCATATCTGCTTCCGATAATAAATTACCCATTTCCTGATTACTATGGGTAGTCACAATACCGATATGAGCAATGTCTGTGTCTTCAAAGTCTAGCTTTTGAGAAATTGACAGGAGTGCTTCCTGTAATTGTTCTCCAAGTTCTGGAATAAAGTCAGGGTTGATTGATTTAATCAGTAAGGCAAATTCACTGCCTGATAAACGAGCAACTAAGGCATTAGGATACTTATCACTGAGATCCTGGAGTAGTTTAGCCAATTCTATTAACAAATCATTGCCTTTAAGATGGCCATATTGTTTGTTAACCTGAACCAAATCATTGATTTGCGTGATAATTAAACATCCACGCCCTATTTCATTTTCCGACTGACAAAAGTATTTAAGTTGCTTAATAAAAATAGAACGATTTGACAGACCTGTGACCTCATCCTGAAAGGCTTGCTTTTGCAAATCTTCAGTCATTTTTGCTTGCTCTGAAAAAATGCTTTGTAATTTATGTGACATTTTGTTCAAGGCAATCACAACTTGTCGAAATTCAATGGTTTTTGGTTTGATATTAATGATTGGAAATTCACGATTACAAATTGCGTTGGCTTGTTCACGGATTGCAATTAAAGGCTTCAAAAGAAAACTTAAAGCAAATGCGGTGATCACTAAGATAGCGAACATAACAAGAATATAGACCCCTAATGTATTTAATGTATTTTTCCAGAGTTTTTCATAGGCAAAGCCAGGATAGCTTTGAATGCGGATAATACCGACGGTTTGCCAGCCGCTTTCAACCGTTGCTTCCTGAAAAGGAGCTTCTAATGGGAATAATGAAACAAACCATGATGGGACATTGTCAATAAGAAGAGGGCGATTTTTTTCAAAAAGTATTTTATTGTCAATGTCTTTAATAATAATTTCTTTGTAATAGCCGCTATCAAACATTGCATTGGTATAGGTTTCTAATGTAGCAATATCACTTTCACTGATTTCAGAAGTGAGTGCAATACCCAATGAGGTGGCAGCATCTTGTGCATGAGATGATAATTGTTCATTAAGATAGTCTCTAATATTTTCAGTACTGACAAAAAAAGTACTGATAAAGAGTGTCATAAAAATAACACCGATCATAATGATTATTTGTTTAAATAATGTCATGAAATTATTTTCCTTTTATAACAATTCTTTTTGCATTCGATCAGTTAATTCTGTCCATAAACGGATTCGAGAACTGCTTCCAACTCTCTTACCTAACTTTTTCTGTTTTTGGATCCACATGCCTTCACCATTAAAACTATAAACAGGTTTTAGATCTTTACGCTTTGAAGCAGGTAAGATTTTTTTATTGATGTTATCAAGTACAAGGGGGACAGCACGCTTGGTTTCACTATAGGTGAGTACCATATGGGCTTGATTGTATTTTAGAGCTTTAACATAAGTGAGCTTAAGGCGTTCAATTGGTATTCCAAGAGAAATAAGCGTGAAATACTTTATGATAGTGAAATCTTCACAATCTCCTGCACTTTTTACCAGAGTTTCTATTGGTGTTGCCCAAAAATCCTTTTTTTTCCATAATTTCTGATCGGGAATCCATTGAAGTTGGTTATTGAAAAAGTCATTGGTCAATTCTAACTTTTCTTTTTCTGTTTTATCTTGATTTTGGCTAACAAATTTTTTCCAATTGACAAGTCGGTCTGAGACTTGCTTACCATATTTTTTTTCAATTGAAGACAGTTTTTTTTCTGAATACAGGATGTTTTTGGGTTTTGCGGCAATCCATCCTGCTGTGAGAGCAAAAGAGATGATTAAAAAAAGAATGGATGGTGAAAAACTATGCATATTGAATAACTTAGCATAGCTTTTTAAAACAAACAAATTACTTCTTATTAATATACTTTTGCAATCTTATTCATAATATTTATTGACTTCTTATCTTTCTGGATCTATCTTCTTAGAAGAACTCTAGGATAAACCCTTATGTTAAAAGATTATTAATTACTTATATAATTAAGATTAATGATAAGGATATGTCAAAATATGAAATACAGTGCTTTAATTCCAGTGCTTTCAAGTCTTTTGTTTTTAGGAACAGGGATGGATATTGCGCAGGCGAATGGTTTTTTTCAGGAAAAGAAGTCTATTTCGTATAATAGTGTTCAAGAGGAACCGTTTCAAATTTTGTACGATTCTCAGCAGATATCAACAGATGCTTTCATATTTGATGAGTACAACCCCCATAATTACTATAATCCATATTACCAGAAGTCTTTTTCTGAGAATGAATTGCCAAATGTTGATAGTGTGAAGTTTGTACCTGAATTTCAAGAGCATGAAGAAAGTATACTAGAACAAAAAAGTGAACAGGCAATTCGTGAGAATAGCTTACATTCTGAAGCACTTCCTCCAATTGAAGACAATACTCTATTAGATGATAAAACTGAACTGTCCGGTCTTGAACTCTCTCAATTGACCAGTTCAAATCTTATCGTTTCTGCAAGAAAAAAACAGTTTTTTGAGAAGGTATTACCAACTTTGCTTAGTAATCATCGAGTAACACAGCAGGAACGACAAAGGTTAGAAAAATTATTAAGACAGTGTGAACGAGGTAATAAAATTGTTGAAGCGGATGAACTTTGGCTAAGACAATTGGCAAAACACTATCATTTATCTGAAGATATATTATAGCACTTGTAAGTGTGATTGAAGTGTCTGTGAACAATCTCTTCATCCCAACAACCATACTGCTAGCACATTATAAAAACTGAGTGTTCTGGTGATTGGGAGACATTGAGATTACGATTTTATACTAATGATACCCAAATGAGTGTAATTGCTGTAATTAATGAAACGACCGCAATTGCAGCAGCTGTACAATTAATACAAACCTTTCCCAGTATACTCATAATAAAACCCTCCATTTAGTTAAACTAATAATTTTCTATAAGAAAACAAAATACTGATTATTTATACTCCAGCACACAGTGAGTTTTAACAATCAGTGGGGGCATATTAGCAAGAAAATTCACTTATATTCAATAGGGTAATTACTATAAAACTAAAACAGTTGTTTATTGTAATATATTGATTATCTAATGTTTTTTTTACTATAATTATTCTAGTTGTTGTAAACCATCTAAGTACCAGGTTGGTTCATTACTATTATTACTTCGAACAAAGTGCCACAATTCTCTTACTTGTGTTGATCGTCCTGAGTGAGTGTCAGATTCATCTAATAGAGCATCAAATAAAACGGAGGCCTCACAATGATCATCAAGCTCATTAAAATCTATGAGTTCTGCATTGAGTTGGACTATTCGTGTTTTTCCTTGTGATGATTCATTGGCAAATTGAGCTGAAATTTCATTAAATACTACTTCTGTTGTGAGTTCTTTAATTGAATTTAAGTCACCTTTATCCCATGCCTCTTGTAGGAGGGTATAAGCAGAACGAGCACCATTAAGAAATTCATCTTGATTAAACCATTCAGGTAAAATGACTTCATTGGTTTGATGTGTCTGCTCAGATTCTTGAGATTGATTAAAGTTCATACCGAAGCTTTCTGCAAAACTGGCATCTTTCTTCGTGGATGAGGTTTGAGATGTGTTCTGTTCTGTTGAGAAATCAGCATCAGTTTTATCTGAGTTTAGTTTAAACTGAGTTTCTTCCTTTTTTAGATAAGGTTCAGCATCTGAATGAGCTGACTGAGAATTCATATCATAAGCGCCAGCAGCACCTGCTGTGGCAGATTGAGCTTGTGGACGTAGAGCTTTACGTTTCATAAACCAGAAAATGGCCCAAATAATACCGCCGATGATTAAAAAATCAAAAAAGTTAAAGTTTTCAAAGGCACCACCAAAAAAGAGAGCCCCTAATAATCCACCTAATGCCAACCCTCCAAGCATTCCCATGATGCCACCACGTTTAGACAATTGTTGTTTGCGTTGCTGATTGGTTGCAGATGCTTTTTGCTGAGAAAAAGACTTCTGTTGAGTTGTTTTTTGTTTAAATGGAGAGCTGTATGACTTTTTGCTACCAAAAGAAGAGCCTCCACCAAAACGTTTGGCTTCTACGCTGCTAGCCAATAGAAACATTAATGATAAGGTGCTGACGAAAGAAAAAAGTATTTTTTTATTCATAGAAAACTCATGAGTTTATTAGATATAAGAAAAGATATTAATTAAGTAAAACTACCAGAATGATGCTTCTTTTTCTGGTTTTTGCAGACTAAAGAGCCCAATAAGTTGTCCGTCCTGACTTAATTCGGCATGGCCTTTTTCTATGACTTTAAATTGATAAGTCACTTTTTTATCAGTATTCTCAGAGTAGACACATTGTAAACTCATGGTTTGTTTGGCAACTGCAGACCAAAAACAACGACGAACGGATTCTTCTTTGCCATCAGTATAAAAATCGGCATGACCTTCAAAAATAATGTTGATAGTCGTAACATTGAGTGAATTACTTGCATCAGCTTTCCACTTACCTGCTCCAGGGTGTGGTGAACAAGCAGTAAGAATAAAGGAAATGCCTAATATAAAATAGAGAGCTGAAGCTTTTAATTGGTGTATTGTTTTTAGGTAATTTGAAAAATTTTTCAGCATCATTTTATCTCTTGAGTCTGTTGGATTATGATAATCTTTGCTGTATTTCTACAGTAATAAGTATCTTTTTAGATGAGCATTTTAACCGTTGATATAAGGTAATGGTGCCCCCGAGACGATTCGAACGTCCGACCTACCCCTTAGGAGGGGGTCGCTCTATCCAGCTGAGCTACGGGGGCCTGCATCGACGGCTAATATATCATAAAACAAAAGAGAGCAACACTCACAGAGTATTTTATTTCTTACGATGAGTGTCTGTTTTTATCTCGCCATATATCTGTTTGAATTCTGTCTAGCTTTTCGTATGAATTTTTCAACTTTCCAGAAAAATGAATTGTTAAAAGCTTATAAATCTGTTGTGTCCTCAACCCAATTGGCTAGAGACTATGACGGGGAAGGAGAGTGGAGTATCAGCCTATGACTGCATCAAAGCTGATAAATACAGGATAATAATATTCAAAAATCTTGAAGCTCATTATTTCTAATATCTGTATTTCTTTAGGTTTTTGCGTGTAAGTGTAATTGGTTGGGACTGTGTTAAGCCACCTTTAATTCTTGAAGACCTTGAAGGTGACTCATTTTTTAGTATCAGGATTAATTTACTAAATTGCTAATCACTGCTTTTTGTTGGCACAATCTGTAACAAAAGTTCTGCCAAAAAAGCCATTGCAACAATAGACATACCCATTAAAGCTAAATAAAACATAAAAACCTTCCTATGAATTGTAGCCCCCTACAAATATCAAGCTGTCCATGTTATATTATTATTTGCTTTATATTATATTAGAAAATACTTATAAGTATCAAGCTTTGTAGCAATAGAGACTTGATTATACTTTCAAAATAGCTCACCAGCTCTACAATTTCTCTCAATTATTCAACCAAACTGATCGTATTAGGTGTTCTTATCTTAATAATCAGTGTTGGAAATTTCATAATGTGGTATGTCAAAGCCATAGCCATAGCTACTACCGTCTCCAAGCATCACTAGAAATTGTATTATTTACACTTTTAAGCGCTATTGAGTTTTCTCTTTTCACGATCGAGTCGGGTGATAAATTTTTGAATGAATTTTTGATGCTCTGGGGCTATTTCTTCTAAATGTCCAGAGATAATAGTACTGCCTTGAGCACTGGAAATACGTTTCACTTCCATTTCACATGTGATAGTTTCTTTTAGGTGTATGGTCAAAAATGGAATAATCTCATCAACATCAAGATTAAAGCTTTGATTAGGCTCTAATCGGATGGCAATACCACTAAACGAAATATCATTGAGAAATCCGGCAATAAATGCGCCGGATTCAGTTTGCATATTGACTTGAATGCGTTTGCTGAGAGGGATATTAACTCGATAGCTCTCTCTACGTTGAGTTGAACGAATACGGTCTGGAAAATACATGACATAATGAAGGATACCTTTTTCCTCACCGACTTCTTTCAATGTACACTCTATTGTAAGTATTGCCCCATCAAGGCGTGTTCTGAGAAGCACTTTTTTGAGTGCTTTCATTTGCTGATTTCCTTCATCAGGGACAAGTTCATCAAGATAAAACAGCTTGTTTTTATAATCTACTTTAATAATAGCTGTGTTGTAACTTTCTTTATTGGTAGAAAGTTTATCTGAAGAAAATTTAGCAGTCATTATGACAAGGTGCTGTTGTAACTGTTTTAATAAACGTGCAATTGATTCTTCTGTATCAAAAGTGCTGCGTTGAACTGGCTTTTTCTTTTTTTTCAAGGATGTCAGAAAAGAGGTAAGAGAAGAGAACTGATCAATGAATGACAATGTAATATCCCTTTCTCTTCCAGAGTAGAGAATCAGAGTTTTTCATCATATCAGGCCTCTGTATACAAGGCGTTTCGTTTTTGTAAGCTTGTTTGCCCCAAATTACTATAGGTTTGAGGATTATTTTGAGGACGCCCTGATAGTATTTGTAACACCTGGTCGGTATTATCTTTTCTAATATTGATCATTCGTCCATTAATTTCATTTTGTTGCTTACATTCGGGTAATTTGGCTTTAACCTGTTGCCATATTTGCTGGATTTCTTGTGATGGGTGTTGTTTCATAAAGTGTGAAAAATTGTTATTACTGTATGAAATACCAGAAAGTTGTTCAAAAATATGCTGACGTTGTTTGTCCAGTTGCTCTAACTTACTCAATAACATAAGCTTTTTATCAAGTAAGTGATCAATTACCTGGATATCACGTTCTACAATGGCTGTATTTTCAGTTTTTAATAACTGAATAACCTGTTCCAGGCATTGTTCCTCTTGTTCAAGAATTTCAGCGAGTTTTTTTTCTGTTTGCGCTGTTCCTGAAGCTGTGTTCTGTTGTTGTGATTGGGCTGATAAAAACGGGTTCATTTTTTTATCCTGCTGTTGAAATTAGTCCGTTAAAGAGCCTGTAAAAGCTCTACATAAAATATTTTCTTATTAAAACAAGTTTTTCTCAAAATTAATAAGTTTCTCAGCAATACGATCTGAGTTAAACTCAAAAGTGCCATCAGTGATTGAATTTCTAATCTGTTCAACCTTTTGAGTGTCCACTATCGGCAATCGGGCAACCTGTTCTTCCAAAGACTTTATTCTCATTGCTGAATTCGTTAGATTGACTGAATCTTGTTCCAGCGTTGCTTTTGGTGATTGGTCAGCTCTACCCTCAGAGTTCTGAACAGATTTGCTATGTTTCTGTTCATCCGTTCTGCTTGTTTGTGACGTATTATTTGTTATATTGCTGATGTTTATTGGCATTTTTTTATGCTCTCCCGTTTGGCTATATTATCGGCCATTTGAAGGGAAACTTTAGCATTTTCTAACATTAAAATTCAAACTGTTTTATGTCTTTATTTACTCTTGAAAAAATAATGCTTTATAAGTTATTTATTTTAGTGATAATTTCTTGTTAAGTCTATGTTTTTACTAAAAATTAACTGCAACAATCCCTCTGTCTACTACGACTGCTTCAATAATTTTATTAGAGCTGTTATTACGCACTTTGATCATTTCATTGTAGCGACCATTTTTAAGCGCTGTGCCTTTCATACTAATCTGGATTTTTTGACCTTTGGCATAGATTAAAACAGACTCTTTTTTATGTACTAATACAGCTTCTTGTATCATGGAGCTATTGATCACTCGTTTGGGAGAAATGGTTCTACGAGCTTCTCGACCTGTGACATTGTTAGCATCAGAAAAATGTTTTTGATTTTGACGAGTTATTTCTTGTTCCATCAGCATAATTTTATCCTGGGTTATCATCTCCCCTCGAGTAATTGTGGTTTTGCTAACAATCATGTTTCGAGTCAATTGGGCTTTAATTGGGATATGAATACTCCAGGGTGTTTCACCATAACAACGAATACTAATAGTCCAATTTTTTGCTATGCGCTTCTTCCTGCTTGAGCTGGCTTCTAGGGCTTCAGTACATTGTTTGAACTGAATTCTGGAATCAATTTTACCTGCTGTGATTTTCTTAATGTTAATATCCTCAGGTATTTGTGAGCGAACAAATTCAATTGCAGTATCGCGGATTTGCTTGTGAGAATGCAGCTTATTGGCAAAAACTGAGTTGCTATAGAATAAAGGAATTAAACATAATCCTATTATTAGGTGAGGCTTATTCATTATGCGCTTTTTTAACTGACTCATTTTTTGTGTCATTTTTTTATCCTTCAGTGCTCATTAGGAGCATTGATTAAGCCTTTTATCTACCGATATGATATTAATTTATCTGTTATATAAAATAATATGCAATAATTGAACCAATTTTACAGTCAAAGTTTTGTCAAATTTGCAGGTGATTTTTTTAAAAGAGACTATTATTAGGCTTAAGTAATTTCAGGCTCTGCCGACAACTTATATTGTAAGAAAAAAACTTACATCCAATAGATTTATCAGACATGTGCATAGGGGGAAATATGGCAGCGTCTTTTTCATTTGGGAAACCCAGTATATTAAAAAATTTATTTCTGGCGTTTCTTGCTTTCGGGGTTTTTCTTGGTGCTATTTTTCCAATATGGGCAAGTTTGTTTGTTGAATGGAAGGAAGGAATGCATGGTTGGTTTGTTCTTTCTTGTGTTGTTGCAGGTTTGATTATTGGTTTTTCAAATTATTGGCTTCTTAAGATCGTTTTGTTAAAAAGGTTACAATGCATATCCAGTACGGCTTTGACTATCAGTAATAATGACCTAACACATAAAGTTAATGTCAAAAGTTTTGATATGGTTGGGGATATTGCTAATAGTTTTAATCATATGACAGAGAACTTACGTAATGTCATTAGTGAGATTATGGATGTCAGTAGTCGTTTATCATCTACATGTTCAACAATGAATTCCATTACCAGTGAAACTCAGCAAAAGGTGGAACAACAAAGGCAACAAACAGAAAATGTTGCCAATTCAATTAGTGATATGTCAGTAAAAGTACAAGAAATGGCCAGTAACGCGAATGAAGCCTCAACCGCTGTGAGTAATGCTTCTGAAGAAACTCAAAAAGGTCGTAAAGAAGTCAATTCTACAATCAGTTCTATTCAAAATCTGGCTACAAATGTAACGAGTACTGCAGATGCTTTGGAAAAATTAGCCAGGGACAGTGAAAACATAGGTACGGTCATTGATGTGATTAAAGGCATCGCTGAACAAACAAATCTATTGGCTTTAAATGCTGCAATTGAAGCTGCTCGTGCTGGTGAACAAGGGCGGGGTTTTGCTGTAGTGGCTGATGAAGTTCGTACTCTTGCTAGTCGTACTCAAGAATCAACAAAGGAAATTGAAGAGATGATTGAGCGTTTACAACTGGCCTCGACTCAAGCGGTGCAAGTCATGGGGCAGGGTAAAGAACAAGCTCAAAAAAGTGTCACTCAGGCCTCGCAAGCGGGTCAATCATTAGAAACCATTTCCTCTTCAGTGACAATGATTGCCACAATGAATAGTAATATTGCGCACCTTGCAACAGAACAAAATCAGGTAACAGATGAAATCAATACGAGTGTTTCATCTATCAATACTGTTGCGCAGGGAATTGTCAGTGGTTCAGAAAATGTCACACATTCAAGTCAGGATGTTGAACTATTGGTGAATGAAATGAATGCTCTGGTGAGTAAATTTACGGTTTAGGGGATTATTTCTCTTAGTACTTATATATTAAACTTTTAATTTATTTACCAATGAGTAATAGCATCGAGACAAACTATTGATTCTCTCGATGCTTTTTTATATACGATAAATATGAGCCTCTATAGGCAGCCAGATTGACTCTTTTCAAATGACTCACCAATAATTTCTTTCAGCTTGTCTGGTTCAATTAGAATAATTGTCTCATCTTCAATACTGATTAAGCCTTCCTTTTTTAGCTTAGATAGAATGCGAGAAAATGTTTCAGGTGTAATTGATAGTCTTGAAGCAATCATTGATTTAGTTGCTGTCAGTTTTACCGTGGGTTGATCCTGAAGATCATTGATATGACCTAATAAGTAACTGATTAAACGATGCTTCGCATTGTAAATAGTTAATTCACTGATTTCTGTTAAAAGCCCTTTCAAACGGGTACTCATATCAGCCATCATAGCAAAACACAGTGTATTTGATTTTTGTAATTGCTCTGTGAATGCATTGTTATCAAAATAAAATAACTCGCTATTACTGGTTGAGCGAGCATTGACCGGGTAACGACTCCCCTCCATGAACATGACGGCTTCTGCAAATGTTTGCCCAGGACCAATGATATCGACCACTTTTTCATTGCCTTCAGGAGAGGTTTGAAATAGCATGATTTGTCCACTACGAACTAGAAAAAAACGACTTGCATCATCGCCTTGCTCAAATAATGTTTCGTTTCTTTTTAATGATAACAGGTTAGATTGTTTAAGAATGCTATTAAATGCTTCGTCAGATAAACGACGGAATAAGTAATGCTGACGTAATTCTTGTTGAAAAAGTTTACTGATGCTCAAAAGAGATAGTCCTAATCGGAGATTAATTATTGACCAGAATTATAGAGGAGTTATTAAAAAAACTAAAGGTATTTGAAATTTTGGTTTGGGAAAATGCTTTCATTAGTCCAAAAAAAGAGGGAATTAACATTCCCTCTTTTTTATTAAGACCAACTTAAACAATAAATTTAAGCTGTAGCTTCTTCTTCACCACCAACGAAGAAGCTGTAGATATAGACCCCTAGACCAATCAGGAATACGATACCAGCAATCTCACGCATTA
>JAPHSW010000288.1 GCA_026196615.1 Gammaproteobacteria bacterium
AACAATGTAGACAGACCTATTATATTTATTTTCAACAATTTAAAGCATATATTAGAAGTTATTATGGCAATGATTAGTGCTGAAAACAACAATCTCTCACTGAAATATTAATTAACTAGGGTATAATTCCAATAATTAAACAATAAATCACATTTAAACACACTTTTTTTAATAAAGTGCTACAAAAATAGCCAAATAAAGAGTGTAAATAATAAACGAACTAAGAGCTAAATAATTCGTATTAGAAGGTTTTATGTCATCAGAAAAAGATATTGAACAGATAAAAGCAGATCTTGTTACATTAGGGAGTGAACTTTCTCCTTCAGAAGTTCATGGAACCTTATGTGGTGCCTTGTGTGGTAAGAATGATATGAATATTCATGAATGGTTATCATTGACTTTTTTTCAACAAGATAATGAAACCTCAAAGGCCGTAAACTCTCGTGAATTACTATTGGGTGCCATTGCAGAATCTTTTAAAGGTTTTTTTTTAAAAACAGCGACTGCGTTGTCAGATAATAATCTTAATTTCTATCCACTCTTGCCGGATGATGATAGTGAATCAGTTCAATTGATTGCAATTGCTGAGTGGGCTCAAGGATTTTTAATGGGATTGAGTTTGGCTGGGATTAAAAAGTTCTCTGATTATCCTGCAGAAGTGACTGAATTTGTTGAAGCAATGGCCTCAATTGCCAATGTTGATGATTATGAATTAGCTGGAGATGAAACGGATGAAGAGGCAATTGTTGAGTTTATTGAATTCATCCGAATTGGTGTTCTACTGATAAATGAAGAAATAAATCCAATTCGTGTGCCCGTTGATATTCCTGATAGTGATGAAACCTTACATTAATTACCTGAACTTTTTACACGATACTTAACAAGCCAGCCTGAGACATTTTTATTTGAGCAAAAGATAAATGATAGAAACAAAAGAGTTTGCAAAGCGTAGAAAACATTTAATGCAGGATATGGGGAATGACAGTATTGCCATATTACCGACAGCAGGAGAACAGGTTAGAAATCGTGATGTGAATTACGCATTCAGACCTGACAGTGATTTTTTGTACTTAACGGGTTTTTGGGAGCCGGAATCTGTTCTAGTGCTCATTCCAGGGCGAAAACATGGTGAATATGTATTATTTTGTCGTGAAAAAGATGAAACTCAAGAAATTTGGCATGGTCGTCGTGAAGGTCAGGAAGGCGTTTTAGCCAGTTATGGCGCTGATGATTCATTTCCTATTACCGATATCGACGAGATACTACCGGGTTTAATGGAAAATAAAACCCGGGTATTTTATACAATGGGTATTCATGCTGATTTTGATCAACGATTAACGGGCTGGGTGAATCAATTAAAGCAAAAAGTGCGTATGGGAGTGAATGCACCTGGAGAATTTGTTGCATTGGACCATGCACTACATGAAATGCGGCTGTTTAAATCAGCTAATGAAATCAATATGATGAAAAAGGCGGCCAATATTTCCTGTAAGGCACATGAGCGTCTTATGAAGTCTTGTCAGCCAGGAATGTTTGAATATCAATTAGAAGCAGAATTTGTTCATCAATGTATGTTTAATGGCTGCCGAGATCTGGCTTATCCATCCATTGTTGGTGGTGGTGAAAATGGTTGTATTTTGCATTACACAGAAAACAATGCACCGTTAAGAGATGGGGATCTTGTTTTAGTCGATGCGGGAGGGGAATATAATGGTTATGCATCTGATATTACCAGAACATATCCTGTAAATGGTCATTTTTCTCCAGAACAAAAAGCACTCTATGAACTTGTTCTGGAGGCTCAAAAGGCCGCCATTGAAATGGTATATCCAGGCAGTCACTGGAATGCTCCTCATGAGGTGGCAGTAAAAGTAATTACTAGAGGTTTGGTACGTCTGGGGTTGCTTAAAGGTCGTGTTGATACTTTGATAAAAGAAGGAGCTTATAAACCTTTTTATATGCATCGTACCGGACATTGGCTGGGATTGGATGTTCATGATGTTGGTGATTATAAAATTGATAATGAATGGCGTATGTTAGAACCGGGAATGGTTTTGACAATCGAGCCAGGAATTTATACGGGTGATAATCGTAAGATAGCAAAAAAATGGCGTAATATTGGTATTCGGATTGAGGATGATGTGCGCGTGACTCGCTCTGGGTATGAGGTGCTTACATCAGCTGCACTTAAGACTGTGGCTGAAATAGAAGCTATTATGGCGATATCGAAAAATGTTGATAATCTGGATAGTGTGAGTGCGGCTAAGAGTAAAACGGCGAGCTTAAAAAAAGCCTCTCACCCAAAAAAAACAGTCACTAGAAAAAAAGCGACTCGTTTGAAAAAATCGGTCACCAAGAAAAAAGTGGCAACGACAATCTCAGGAAAAAAGAAGGTTGTGAGAAAAAAAGTGATGAGAAAATCTAAATGAGCATAGCTGCAGACAATTGCTTTGATGTGGTTATTGTTGGTGGTGGTATGGCGGGTGCGACAATGGCATTAGCTTTGGCTCCGGCTTTTGCAAAAATGGGCCTAAGTATTGCTGTCATTGAGGCGCATCCATATCAACAGCAAAAAAATCAACCCAGCTTTGATGATCGATGCCTG
>JAPHSW010000008.1 GCA_026196615.1 Gammaproteobacteria bacterium
AAACAGGGAAGAGATGTATTCTTCTATGGAAAAAGTATATAATGCGTATTCTGTATTATGGAATATAGAGGATACTAGTAATCCTTTTGTTTTTCAAAATGAATCATACTTAAATGTACTTAATACACAAACTAAATCAGGTATTAATTGTTTATCAAATGCACATCGTTATGATTATCTAGTGGATGATCTTACTTCTTTTTGTAATAATTTAGTTTTATCCAATACAAAGGTATCTTAATATGCATCAACATTTACATACACTAGCAGAAGTGAAATATCACGGGGCGGAAGTAATAGGCCGTAATGGAAAAACATTAGAACTATTTGGTGGGCAAACTAAATACCCCGATGTACATAATCATTTCCCTATTGTTACAACAAAATATTTGCCAATTAAAGTAGTATTAGCCGAACTGCTTTGTTTTATTAATGGCTATAGCGATGTTAGAGATTTTCAAAAGTTAGGGTGTAATATATGGACCCAAAATGCGTATTCAGATTATTGGAAGCAGTCGCCTTTTTATAAGGAGCATAGCTTAGGCAGAATTTATGGGGTGCAATGGCGTGATTGGAGAAGCGTAGATCCTTATGTTGCCAATAATCATTATATTAAAGTTGACCAATTGCAAAAATTAGTTGATGGATTAATAAAGGAGCCTTACGGTAGACGGCATATTGTTACTGCATGGAACCCAGGTGAATTAGATCAAATGTGTTTACCACCATGCCACGCGTTTTTCCAATGTAATGTTACACCTGATAGAAAATTAAATTTATTAATGTATCAACGCTCTTGTGATTTATTTATTGGCAACCCTTTTGATATTGCATCTTATGCAGCATTAATGCTTATTATATGTAAATTAACAGGATATACAGCTGGCACATTAACCCATACTATGGGCTCTATGCATATTTATCAAGAGCATTATGAGGCCGTACATGAGCAACTATCAAAGGTGCCTCTTCAGTACCAAAATTAAGCATACGAGATAGAGGTCAATCTAAATTTGAAGATTTTCAACTAGATGATTTTATTTTTACTAGACCATATGCTGCACATCCAAGGATAAAAGCACCAATGGTTGTTTAATTTTTATTTATACATATACATATACAAGAGGGGTTAATAATGAATAAATTTGATGTAGCTATGATGACAACAGCTTTTGTTTGGTCTAGGTTATCACACGGTAAAAAGAAAAAAGTAGGTGCAATAATAGCGCAAGATAATAGAATTGTTTCTGTAGGGTATAACGGCCTTATTAGTGGTTTATCAAACACGCTAGAAGTGGATGGTAAAACAGATCCTGCGGTAATACACGCGGAGGAAAACGCTTTATTATTTTGTGCTAAAAAAGGCATACCTACTGAAAGAGGCTATATGTATGTTACATGCCTCCCATGTAGTCGTTGTGCTACCAGAATATGCCAAGCAGGTATAAAAAAAGTATTTTTTTCTGAGATGTATATTGGTAGTAATGGCGATGGTCGCACTGTTTTTACGCAAGCCAATGTGGAAATAGAGCAAATTAAACTTGAGGTGGAGATATCATTAAATGAATAATACTACGGTACCTGTTAAGTATTTACATTATTGCCCAAACTGGGAGTTACAGTTAATTTCAGAAAGTAGCCTAGAATATCAAGCATGCTTGTGCGAATTTTCAGTAGAAGAGTTACTAAAAAGAAAAGTAATTACTACGCCATTATTGGATAACCTAAAAATCTTAAAAAATAAAGTTATTAATAATGAAGATAAATCGGATATTAGTAACTACTCTTTTGAATTAAAAGATACTTATTTAGATATTCATATACATAAGCTTATTGATAAAATTGTTAAAGGTGATTTTTATGATATGCCTATATAGTCTTATAAAAAAGTTTCAAGAAAAAAATCATACGTTAAAAGGTATAGTAATTGAACATGAAACATCTACTGCACTAAATAAAGATATGATAGTATTAAAGGTATTTGTAGCTGATCCAAAAAAAGGCACATATACTTGTCATATTAAAATAACAGAAGACTTTATTCTTCACGCGCAATTAGATATACCAGAGTTTATTATGCATAAAACTCTGTGTTTTTATAAAAAACTACAGGAAAAAAGGAACGGCTAATGTCTAGTTTTTTAATATACCTTTATTTTTATGTAGCGTTGTCTATTTTATATTGTGCTAGGCATTACCAATTTATATATAGCGCGTCTTATATATTATACTTAGCTAAAAGTAAAAAAATAACAGATAAGCGGAGGATAGAGCTATCTAGCTGGTTATTTCTTTCTTATAAACCAAATGTGCTATTACTTCTTTTAGCATATCCTTTTTTTCGTATTTTTACTTTAATAATACATTATTACTTAATAGAAAAGGAAAAAGATAATGATTAATCTAGAACAAATAAAATTACCAACTTTAAACGGTGCTGTACGTGATAAAAATCATAAAATTGATTTAATTGTTATACATGCAATGAGCTCTTATTTTATTAAAGATCGTGGGCCTAACCATATACATGCTCCAGATTTTTTAAATTCAATTGGGTTAAGTTGTCACTATATGATAGACCCCAGCGGTATTTGTATTGAATGTGCAGATCCAGCTAAACTAACCACATGGCATGCTAAAGGGTTTAATACTAATTCAATCGGTATTGAGCTATTACTACCTGGTTGCGTAACGTATTCTGATTTTAAAGATATAATGGAACACTATAATTGGATAACTTCGGCGCAGTTAAATCAATTAACTAGGATGTGTCATGCGTTAATGGTTAAATTTAATATGGATGGGCGACCAGAAAAACATATTAAAACGCATTGTGAATTAGATCCTACCAGAAAAGTAGATCCGGGTAAACATTTTAATAAAGGTTTATTGTGCTCTATAATAGAGCAACGTATATTAGGAAATGAGGAAATATAAGTTATGAATAAATTAATATATATAAGCACACT
>JAPHSW010000280.1 GCA_026196615.1 Gammaproteobacteria bacterium
GCGAATATAGGTGGCAAAGAGGCTGGTTCTGTAACAGCAGCTACTTTTTTATCTGCTTTTTGCAAAAAATACAACTGGGCTCATCTTGATATTGCCGGAGTTGCCTGGGATTCTGGTGCAAACAAAGGAGCTACTGGTCGCCCTGTCTCTTTACTTACACAGTATGTTATTGACCAGTTAGATTCAACAAAATAATGCAGGTTGATTTTTACATCTTAGGAGAAAATTCAAAGAGAGATATCAATGGCATGGTTTGTCGACTGTGCGAAAAAGCATTGGCGCAAAACATGAATGTGCTCGTTTATACAAAATCATCATCTCAGGCTCAACAACTTGATGAATTATTATGGACCTTTAAAGCAAACAGCTTTATTGCACATAAAAACCAAATATCTGATACTGAAACTGTGACTGAAGCAGATTCATCTTTTTCTTATCCTGTACTGATTTGTACAGGAAATGAACTAGCAGGAAAAGAGCAGACTATCCATCAGTATCAACAATTATTGATTAACTTAACGACTGAAACACCTGAGTTCTTACCTCAATTTGAACGGGTCGCTGAATTGGTTGGCAAAGATAATGATGAGAAAGAAATTGCCCGAAATCGATATAGAACCTATCGTGAAAAAGGTTATAATCTCAATAAATATGATCTCTGATCATTTTGATAGATAAAAAGCGGTAAAAACTCTTGTGAATAATGAAAACGATAATAAAAAAGGCAATAAATTTTCATCAGCCATGGGCGATCTTAAAGGATTGCTTGACAAAGAAGGCATTAATCTCAAATCTGATACACAAGAGGCAACAACTGAGCTTCCAGTAATAGACAATGAAATCTCTGAAACCGAGTTACCCGTTCTAACGGATAGTATTACTAAGACTGAAAATAAAAAAAACCAACCAGACACAACCGATCTTGATGATTATATTTCAGACTTTGAAGATGACAGTATCGAGTTAATGGATTTTGCTGATTCTGTAGAAGAATTAGAGGAAAAAGTTGAGTCAATTACTGATCTGGAACAACTTCACAATTTCGAACAAAGTGAATCAAGTAATGTTCAACTTAATCATTTAAAACAAACTCTGCACAAAAAACTCAGCCTTCAAATTGAAACGTCCATAGACGAGTTGAAAACCAAACTGCTTAATTCAATGGAATCAGAAATTAACGACTTATTTAAAAATATATCAAAAAAATAATCTTTTTTAAAATTGTAAATCAATATAGCTCCATTATTTGCTCATAAACCTGAAGCAGTTTTCAAAAATAGCATTAATATCAATTTAAGTACTGTTCTCTACTAAATACTATGCACAAAGTATTACCTTTCCCAAAAGATCGGACTATAATATCAGCTCTAATTTTACCGCATTAAAGAAAGAGTATGCCTCCGCTATGGAAAAAATATATAACCCTCATTCAATTGAACAACGTTGGTATGAGACTTGGGAAAGCAATAATTACTTCTCACCTGATCTGACAGACAGCAGTAAAAAGAACAACAGTTACTGTATCATGATCCCTCCCCCAAATGTGACTGGCAGCTTGCACATGGGGCATGCTTTCCAAGACACCATAATGGATACTCTTACTCGCTTTCACAGAATGAAAGGCGATAATACACTTTGGCAACCTGGCACAGACCATGCCGGAATTGCAACCCAAATGGTAGTTGAACGTCTGATAAATGCTGAAGGTAAAACACGCCATGATGTGGGACGAGATGCTTTTATAGAAAAAATCTGGGACTGGAAAAAAGAATCTGGAAACACCATCACCAAACAACTTCGACGCATGGGTGCTTCACTTGATTGGCCACGTGAGCGTTTTACCATGGATGATGGTTTATCTGAAGCTGTTAAGGAAGTTTTTGTTCAGCTATATGAAGAAGACTTAATCTATCGAGGTAAACGTCTGGTCAATTGGGATCCGGTGCTACATACCGCTGTTTCTGATTTGGAAGTACTTTCAGAAGAAGAAAATGGTCATTTTTGGCACATGCGTTATCCATTGAGCGATGGCAGTGGTTCTCTTATTGTCGCAACCACACGACCAGAAACTATGCTGGGAGATTCCGCTGTTGCTGTTCATCCAGATGATGAACGTTTTCAATCAATGATTGGTAAAACAATAAAGCTACCGCTCTCAGACAGAGAAATTCCAATTATTGCCGATGATTATGTTGATCCCGAATTTGGAACAGGTTGTGTAAAAATTACACCTGCTCATGACTTTAATGACTACGAAATGGGCAAGCGGCATGATTTACCCATTATTAACATCTTCACAGTTGATGCTGCTATCAATGAAAATGCACCTGAAAAATACCGCGGTATGGATCGATATGTCGCAAGAAAGTCCATCATTAAAGATCTTGATGAAGCGGATTTACTGGTAAAGATTGAAGACCATCGTCTTATGGTGCCTCGTGGTGATCGCTCTGGCGCAGTTATAGAACCCTACCTCACCGATCAATGGTATGTAAAAATTGCTCCTTTGGCAGAGCCCGCAATAAAAGCCGTTGAAGATGGTGATATTAAATTTGTGCCTGATAATTGGAAAAATACTTATTACGAGTGGATGAATAATATTGAAGATTGGTGCATTTCTCGTCAAATTTGGTGGGGACATAGAATTCCTGCCTGGTATGATGATGCAGGCAATGTCTACGTAGGTCATGATGAACAAGCTGTTCGTATAAAGCATAAATTAAATGATGACATTCAACTCAGACAAGATGATGATGTATTAGATACCTGGTTTTCTTCTGCATTATGGCCCTTCTCAACATTGGGATGGCCTGAAAAAACACAGGAACTGGACACCTTTTATCCAACAAATGTATTGGTTACTGGTTTTGACATTATCTTTTTCTGGGTCGCTAGAATGATAATGATGGGTCTTAAGTTTACTGGTGAAGTTCCTTTTAAAGAAGTTTATGTTCATGGCCTGGTCAGAGATTCACATGGTCAAAAAATGTCAAAATCAAAAGGAAATGTCCTTGATCCTATTGATTTAATTGATGGTATTGAGCTTGAAACTTTAGTTGCCAAGCGTACTAAAGGTATGATGCAGCCTCAAATGGCGAAGAAAATTGAAAAAGCAACACGTAAAGAATTTAAAGATGGTATTCCCTCTTTTGGTACTGATGCTTTACGTTTCACTTTTGCAATTCAGGCAACTACTGGTCGTGATATAAAGTTTGATATGGGGCGTATTGAAGGTTACAGGAATTTCTGTAACAAACTCTGGAATGCTTCACGCTACGTTTTAATGAACACAGAGGGTCATGACTGTGGTATTGGTGGTTTAGAAAAACACAAAAATATGAGTTTTAGTCTAGCTGACAAGTGGATTACTTCCCGTTTACAAGAAACCCAAAAGCAAGTCATTGACTCACTCAACACATATCGATTAGATCTTGCTGCACAAGCAATTTATGAATTTACCTGGAATGAATATTGTGACTGGTATCTTGAATTATCCAAATCTGTACTAAGTATTGACAATGAAAGTAATAGAGATGCTCAACAAGGAACTCGCTATACTTTAGTATCTGTGCTCGAGAATTTATTGCGCCTCACTCATCCAATCATGCCATATATCACTGAAGAAATTTGGCAACGTGTTGCACCACTAGCAGGTATTTCAAAAGATACCATTATGTTGGAGCCCTATCCACAACCTGATGCAGATAAAGTTAATCAGGCTGCATTAGATGAAATGAATTGGTTACAACAGTTTGTATTAGGAGTTCGTCAAATTCGAAGTGGCTATGACATAAAACCTGGTAAACCACTCATTGTTTTATTACAGAATGGCTCAGCAATTGATAAAGAAAGATTATTAAATAATGAGCTCATGCTTAAAAAATTGGCTCGCCTTGAAACCATTAAATGGCTTGAAGAATCGGATGACGTACCAGAATCTTCTACTGCTTTAGTTGGTGAAATGCAACTCTTAATTCCTATGGCAGGTTTAATTGATGTTGATGCAGAACGTGAACGACTCAATAAAGAAATTACAAATAATCAAAAGTTCATCAAGGGACTTGAAGGCAAACTCAGTAATGAAAACTTTGTCAGTCGAGCACCAGAAAATGTCGTTGCTTTAGAGCGTCAGAAATTATCTGATGCACAAGGTAAACTTAAAAGCCTGACAGAACAGTTAGAAAAGCTTAAATCACTTTAAGCCTGTAATTTTTTTTTTTGCTTTAATTAAGATGTGAACCAGGGTAACACAATGTTACCCTTCCGACCCTTTGTTATTTTTCAAAGTGCGTCTGGACTTATTTTAGACAGAGTTTAAATTTTTTCTCTGCCTTCATTCAGTGTTATTTATTCAAGGTAATTTCAATGACTCAAGAAAGAAGTTTACTGAACAAACTATTAAATCCTCTAATTTCTCCTTTCTCAAAAGATAAATGGCAGAGTCGTAACCCTGAAGTTCGTAAAAAAGCTGTTCAGGATTTAGCTGTAAGTGACCAGGAAACACTCAGTCAAATTGCTATGAATGATTCTGATGAGTCCATTCGAGCAATCGCTGCAAATAAGCTCAGTAATCTTGATTTATTACAAACAATCATTATGAAAGGTACAAATGGTACAGTTAAAGAAGCTGCTCAAAATCGTCTATTTCAACTGATATGTGGACTTAAGCACCCTATTCCAGATTATGATGTACGTGAAAAAATGATTCGCGGTAGTCGTAATTCAGCATTACTTGAGTTTGTTGCTGCCAATGCTGATGATGCCTCTCTGAGAGAAATAACAATAAAAAAAATCAGTAGAGATCCATTATTAGGCGATATTGCTCTTATGGATGAGAATCCTCATATCCGTCAATTAGCTGCACAACAAATTGCCAAACGTTCAACACTTGAACGCGTTACAAAAAAATCCAGGCGTAAAGATAAACGTGTTTATAAAATTGTTAAAACAAAACTGGATCGAATACTTGAAGACGAGCAACGTCCTGCGTTATTAGCCAAAGAAGTGGTCGATATTTGCATAAAATTAGAAAAACTTCATAAACGCAATCTCCTTTTGCAGGAAAAAATTACTTTTGAAAACTATGTAACACGGTGGAGTGAAATTCAAAATTTTGCTGATCCTGAAACGACTGAGCGCTATCATAAAATTTGTTCCAGCATTATAAATGAAATGGATGAATTAGAGTTAGAGTTACAAAAGGAACAAAATGCAAAACAAGATTTAGAAACTCTTTTAAGCAGTTTAACTAATGCTGTTGATGATTTACTTAATGCAAAAGAGAATAAATCCCCTGAGAACAATGAAATTTCAGAAACGGACAAAGAAATAATAAAGATTGCTGAGAAAAAAATACTCAATTTAGGTCTTGAATGGGATGAAGTCATAAAATTAATTTCTCATGATGAACTTATTACAGACTTCAATGCAAAATTTCAATCAATTCTTGATCTTGCTGATGCAAGTGCCGGTCAGGAAAACATCAAGTCAAAAAACACAAATGATAATGGTTTCAAGAAACTACAAACACTCAGCGAACAAGCTGAAAATATGTTAAATAAAACCGGTTTTATACTTGAAAAAACTATTTCAGCCCTGGAATTAAAATTTAATCAGCAAGTACAATCTATAAATCAACAAACAGATAACCTGCCTGAAGAAATTACTCTCTGCAAAAATAAGTTTGAGTCCGCTATTTTAACAATCAAAGAACGTCTTCAGGTACAACAAAACCAGGCAAAAAAATTTAAAGAAACAATTACGCTTAATACTGAAAAAATAAATACATTAATTTCTAATGGCCATGTGTCAAAAGCAGAACGACAGCTTAAAGAGCAATTGAAGCAAATTGATAAATCTGAGTTAATTTCTAAGATTGAAAAGCAAAAATTTCAAGATGATTTAAATAAAATTCATAGCCAACTTGATGACTTGTCCTCATGGCGCAATTGGGCACATGATAATGAACGTGAAAATCTGGCTATAAAAGCTGAAAAGCTTGCTGAACAAGTCTCTCAATCAGATGAACTTGCAAATGAATACACTGATATTACATCACAGATTAAGGAATTTAGAAGTCAATGGAAATCTATGCGCAGCCATACACAGGAAGAGTTATGGACTCGCTTTAATACAGCCTGTAACCTTGCCTATGAAAAATGTAAGCCATTCATAGATAAACAAAATGAAGTTCGTAAAGATAATTTCAAAGCTAAGCAGAATTTATGTGAGCAATTAGAAGATTATATTAAAAAGATGGCCTGGCCTTCTTCTGAAGATACTGAAATTGATCATTCAATAGATTGGATTCAAGTTGATAAGATTACCAAACAAGCCCGTAAAGAATGGGGCACGATAGGTTTTGTTGACCGAAAACAACACAAAGCTATTAGCCATAGATTTGATCAAGCAATTGAAATCATACGTAACGAACTCAAAAAAGTGTGGCAATTTAATCAAGACAAATTCTTCAACTTGATCCAAACAGTTGAACAACTACCTGAAATTATAGATGATGATCTTACTGGCGCTATTAACAAAGCAAAAGATTGCCAAAAACAATGGAAACAGATTGGCCCAGTTTCTTCCTATCAACGAAATAAGCTTTGGAAAAGATTTCGTAAAGCCTGCGATGTTATTTTTAATAAACGTCAAGAAACCATTGAACAAAAGAATGTGGCCAATACTGAACATCTTAGAGAAAAAGAAGCCATTTGCGAAAATCTTGAAGCACTTAATCAACAACCACTCAATCAAAATGATTTAGAAAATGCTTTTGCTGATATTGAAAGCCTTTGGCTTGAATTAAGTCCCAAAGCCAATCAGATAAGCAAAGAGGTTAATAAACGCTATTCAACAGCTTTATCTGCCTATCATGATAAAATAAAGTCACTTATTATTGAACAACAAGAACTGTATCTAAACCAATTAACTCAACAAGCCAACTTATGCTCTGAAATCGAATCTAACTCAGACGGTAATGATGAAAGTATAAATAAATATCGCGAGCATTGGATAGAAATTACCAAAGAAACACCAAACAAGTATCAACTTAATAATCGTTTTGAAAATGCTATTGCGTCTATTTCAGATGATAAAACTCCTCTTATTCAGTCAGAACTTGATGAAAAAAATCAATTTTGTCTAAAATATGAAATACTTTTAGGTAAAGAGTCACCTTCTGAAGATCAACAATCAAGAATGGAAATGCAGGTCGAATTACTTAACTCAAATCTTGGTCAAAACAGAAGAGATGAAGCTGAAGAAAAACAGGTTACGTCTTTTGAACTTCAACATCATTGGTATGAAATAAGCAATTATTCACAAGATAAAACATCTGAAGCAAGATTTATGAAGCTAATTTCAGATTAACAAGCAATACCGAGTGCTGGAGTATATGTCCAATGAGACATGATTGAATAAATGTTTTTTTATTATTTCAGTTTGTTTGTATTAGTTCAGTGTAATATTATGCATTTATATCATCCTTAATTTGGTCGATATAAATGAAAAATAACCCTTAAATTTATATAATACAAAAAAAAGGAGCTTTTCAGCTCCTTTTTTTTCTCATAGACAAAACACTAAGTCTATGTAAGTGCAAAGTCAGTTAATGATTAAAAATCACCTTCCGCAGCACGTTCCATGATTTCAATTATAATAGACTTAACTTTTTCTGCTTCAGCTTTCAAAGCAGGTGGTAATGGTTTACCACCATGAATCATCAAATCCATATTCAGGCTATACAACCAAAGTTTACCTTCTTTATCTTCAACAAGACTAATACGGCATGGTAAATATGCAGAAAAAGCATCGTTGTAATCAAGCATTTGGGCTGCAGTCAGTGAATTACAAAATAAATAGATTTTTACAAAACGATATTCTTTACCTGAACGAGCTGAAATATCTTTGGATAAAGGTAGTTCACCAACATTGGCAATATTTAATTCGTTAGCAATCATTTTCAGGCTTTTTTCAACATCATCCGTAGTTAAACCTTCTTCAACAGGAAAACGCCAAACCGTTGCACTTGCAGCATCTTTCTTTTCTAAAATATTTGTAATAAGTTCTTTATAGGTTTCTGCTGCACCAGGATCAAATTCACTTAAGCTATTTTTTGCGCCAAGAAAAAGAATGCCAGAAGCAATGACTGCTACTAAACCAATTACGGCCAAGATATTCTTAAACAAGATAATTCTCCAATTGTTAGATTATTTTTAAGATTCAGATGTAGTTGTCATGGAAGTAGTTACTTTGTATCATCCTGATAAACGCATTTAGCATTTTTTTGTTCTTAGAGCTTTAAGCGATTGATCCATCACTATTTATTATTTTCGTAATATAGCACAATAGTCGAGTATTTTAATGCTTTTTTCAAATTTTTTCTTGAGGGAAATCAACTAAGCCATTAAAATCTCATCTTCATCACCTTTGAAAAGAGAAGCTGTAAGTAATTTTTTTGTATACGCATCTTGAGGCTCATTAAAAATTTGACTGGTTTCACCAGTTTCAATGATTTTTCCATTTTTCATAACCATTATACGATGCGCTACTGCTTGTATCACTTTAAGATCATGAGTAATGAATAGATAAGAGATTTTATGTCGAGATTGCAATTCTCTCAGCAAAGCCAGAACTTGTTTTTGTACTGAAACATCAAGAGCACTGGTTGGTTCATCCAATAGGATAAGCTTAGGCTCCAGAATAACAACCCTTGCTATAGCAATTCGTTGTCGCTGACCTCCTGAAAATTCATGCGGATAACGCCAGAGAATATCATCTTCTAATCCAACCTCTACAAGTGTTTGCTTTATTTTTTCTCTTCTTTGTTCTTTAGACAGCATGGGAAAATGAATCTGTAAACCTTCACCAACAATCTGTTCAATCGTCATTCTAGGTGACAAAGAAGAATAAGGGTCCTGAAAAACTACTTGAAATTCTTTTCTTAAAGGGCGTAAAGCACGATGTTTTAATTGATCAATTTGTTGTTCATCAAAATAAATATCACCTGTACATTTTTCAAGCCTCAACAAGCAACGACCTAATGTTGACTTACCTGAACCAGACTCACCAACTATTCCCAGTGTTTCACCTTCTCTAAGAAAGAGCTCAATATCATCTACTGCTTTAACCGTATTCGTTGTTCTCTTAAAAAAACCTTTACTGGAAGAAAAGTGACATTTTAAGTGTTGACCAGAAATAAGAGTTTTTTTGTCATGTAAGCTTTCAGACTCACCAGTGGGAATAATCCGCTCTGGTTCACTTTCAAGGAGTTTAATTGTGTAGGGATGTTGTGGTTTTTCAAAAATAGTATTAACGATACCCTGCTCAACAATATTTCCTTCTTGCATCACACAGACATGATCAGCAAAGTGTTTAACCAGATTGAGATCATGACTAATCATTAAAACAGCCATTGAAAAATCTTTTTTCAATTTCTCTAAAAGCATCAATATTTGAAGTTGCACCGTCACATCAAGTGCAGTCGTTGGTTCATCTGCGATTAAGAGTTTAGGATCACATGCAAGAGCCATAGCAATCATCATACGTTGTCGTTGCCCACCTGAGAGCAAATGAGGAAAGGCATCAAATCGATAATGAGGCTCTGGAATCCCCGTTAATTCCATTAACTCAATCGCTCTTTTTTTTGCTGAGGCCTTATTCATACCCTTGTGTATAATCATAGGCTCCATAATTTGAGAGCCAACTGTAAAGGTAGGATTTAATGAAGTCATCGGCTCCTGAAAAATCATTGAAATTTCACTACCACGAACTCTTTTGATAGTCTCTTCATCAGTTCCCAATAAATTATTGCCTTGAAAACAAATTGAACCCGATGAGTAATTTACTTTTTCTTCATCATGCAAACGTAAAATTGACATTGCTGTGACAGATTTGCCAGAACCTGACTCTCCAACTAAAGCCATTGTTTCACCGGAATCAACGGAAAAGTTAATATCACGAACGACATTAATATGACCGGCCAATGTATTAAAACCAACACTCAGGTCTTTCACATCCAGGATTGAGTTTTCATCATTTGTATTCATAGAGGAATGACTGTCTTTATTCATGTTTTATCCACGCCTGGTGTCCAACGCTTCACGCAGAGCTTCACCAATAAAAATTAAAAGAACCAAAGTACCAACCAAAACTGAAAAGGTAGTCATAGAGAGCCACCAGGCGTCAATATTATCTTTTCCCTGAGACAATAATTCGCCAAGACTGGGGGTTGATGGAGGCACACCCAGTCCAAGATAGTCAAGACTCGTTAGAGCCAGAATTGAGCCACTGATTCGAAAAGGAAGAAACGTCAGTACTGGAACCATACTATTTGGCAAGAGATGTTTAAACATTATTCCAAGGTTAGAAACTCCTATTGAACGAGCCGCCTGGACATAATCCAGATTTCTGCCTCGTAAAAATTCGGCCCTGACATAATCTGATAAGCCCATCCAACCAAATAATGATAAAAGAACGATGAGCAAGCCAATACTGGGTTTAAAGATGGATGCAAAAATAATTAGTAGATACAGCTCAGGCATAGAACTCCAGATTTCAATCAAGCGTTGAGCAACTAAATCCACTTTACCCACAAAATACCCTTGAATACTCCCAATAATAATACCAATAATCACACCAATGGCCGTTAAAACGAGTGCAAATATCACTGATAAACGAAAACCATAGATAAGACGGGCCAAAACATCTCTGCCACGATCATCTGTACCTAAAAAATTTTGTTCTGATGGACGTGCTGGGTTTGGGATTTCAGCAAAGTAATTGATGGAATCATAACTATAGTTATTTAATGGATAAAGTGCCCAATTACCATTTTTAGTAATTTTATTCTTAATGTATGGATCGTTATAGTCCGTCATCGTAGAAAAATCACCACCAAAATGTGTTTCAGGATAATCATTAAATAAGGGTAAGAAGTATTGTTGCTCATAGTGAATAATTAGAGGCTTATCATTACTAAGAAACTCAGCAAATAAACTGATTACAAATAAAATGACAAAAATCCACAACGAATAATAACCACGTCGATTATTTTTAAAACGCATCCATGCACGTTGTTGTGGCGAAAGATTTTCTAATTGTTCATTGCTTAAGCTATTGGTCATAATCTTTCTTCCTTAAGCACTATCTGAATCAAATTTAACTCTAGGATCAATCCACACATAAGACAAATCAGTGATAAGCTTTGTAAAAAGACCCAATAAGGTAAATAAATAAAGCGAGCCTAAAACAACAGGATAATCACGTCGAATAATAGACTCATAAGAAAGTAAACCTAAACCATCGAGTGAGAAGATAGTTTCAATTAATAGACTTCCTGCAAAAAAAGCAGCTAAAAAACTGGCTGGAAAACCGGTAATTAGTGGAATGAGTGCATTTCTAAAAACATGCTTATATAGAACTTGATTACTACTCAAGCCTTTAGCCTTAGCAGTAACCACATAATTTTTTCGTATTTCTTCTAAAAAACTATTTTTAGTTAACATCGTCATGACAGCAAAACTACCAATCACTGAGGAGATAATTGGCAAAACCATATGCCATAAATAATCAGTAATTTTGTCAAACCAACCCAATTGGTCCCAATTATCAGAAGTGAGTCCTTTAAGTGGAAAAACATCAAAAAAACTACCTCCACCAAACAAAACCAGAAGTACGATAGCTAAAACAAACCCAGGAATTGCATAGCCCACCAGGACAATAGTACTGGATATAATATCAAAACGGGTACCATCTCTAACAGCTTTTGCAATTCCAAGAGGAATACAGGTGAGATAGGTTATGAAAAAAGTCCACATACCCAGACTGATAGAAACCGGTAGCTTATCTGCCATTAGTTCCATTACTGATTGATGGTGATGGTAGCTTTCACCGAAATCAAATGTAAGGTAATTTCCCATCATTGTTATAAACCGTTCAGTCGCAGGCTTATCAAAGCCATATAAGGCTTTAATTTCATCAAGACGTTCTTTGTCTATTCCTTCTGCCCCTCGATATAACTCACTGGCTGTACTGCCCGCTTCTGTTACTTGATCTTGTCCAGTCAACTGTGCCACCAGTTGCTCTACTGGGCCACCCGGTACAAATTGAGTAATAGAAAAAGTGATTAGCATGACCCCGAATAATGTTGGGATCATTAATAATAAACGTTTAGCAATGTAATAAAGCATACGATTTATAGTTTCTTATGTTTTAAATTATTATATTAGTGAGTGTCAGATGAATCTTTTGTTCGATATTCTGGTTTAAACCACCAGGTAGATAGCATCCAACCTTCTGCTGAAAAATATTCAGGTAAAATATTTGGAAATTCAAATTTGTCCCAATAAGCAATTCTATGTGTAGAAATATACCAATGTGGAATCAGATAAAATTCACTGAGTAAAACCCTGTCCATAGCCCGAGTTAAAGCAATAATTTCTGTTCTATCAGTTGTATCTGAAAGCTTTTCTAATAATGCATCAATGGCATCATTTTTGATTCCTGGGTAATTAGCAGAACCATCAACATCTGCTGTTTTTGAATGCCAGCGACTTTGAAGTTCGTTTCCAGGCACTTGACTTTGAGGATAACTGGAAACAATCATATCAAAATCTTTAGTTTCTACTTTACGTTTGTATAAAGCAAAATCAACGGTTCGATATTCCATTGTTATACCCAATTTTTTTAAATTGCGGGCATAAGAAGCTGCTATTCTTTCAAATGCTTTTTGTGAAAGAATTAGATCAAATCGAAATTCAAGCCCTTTATCGTTTCTAAGAGCTCCATCTTTATATTCCCAACCCGCTAATTTTAAAAGTTTAATTGCTTTTCTTAAATTTTGACGCAATGAAGATGGTGCAATAGTACTCGGTGGAGTCCAGGCTTTTTCAAAAACACTGGGATCAAGAGTCATAGCGAAAGGCTTTAATAACTCATTTTCATGGTCTGATATTTCACCACTTGCAGCAAGCTCAGTATTACTAAAATAACTATCATTGCGTTGATATTGGTTATAAAACAGCATTCTATTTGCCCATTCAAAATCATAAGCTAGAACTAATGCTTCTCTCACCCGTTTATCACTAAAAATTGGCTTGCGAGTATTCATTATAAAACCCTGTATACCTACGCTATTATGATGAGGTATATTGTTTTTTATAATCTCGTTGGATTTAAAAACACGGCCAGTATAATCTCTTGCCCACATTTTTGAATTATACTCATGACGAAAGTCATACTCCCCTGCCTTTAATGCTTCCAAAGCAATAGTACTATCACGAAAATACTTGTAAACAATTTTATCAAAGTTAAACATTCCCTTTCGGATACCTAAATCTTTTGCCCAATAATTGACATCACGTTTAAAAGTTAACTTTTTGCCCGTATCATAGCTTTCCAGTATATAGGGCCCACTTCCAATAGGTTTCTTCATAGCCGTTTCTTTGAATTCCATGTTTCCAACCCAACTCTTTGGAAAGACAGATAGATAACTGCTAAGTAACATAGGAAGCTTGGCATTTTTCTCTTTAAAAATAAATTTTATAGTTTCAGAATTAATAATTTTCGCTTCTTTAATACTTCCCAAGGTAATTTTATAGGCAGGATGTACATGTTTATCAGTCATCAGGGTGTCAAAAGAGAATTTGACATCTTCAACAGTGACTGGGGTTCCATCAGAAAATTTTGCCTTCGGGTTTATATGATAAGTCACCGATAAGCCATCATCAGCGATGGCAATATCATCTGCTAATAATCCATAAAAAGTATAGGGTTCATCAAGACTTTGTTCCATTAGCGTTTCAAAAATTAAGCCATCTACCCCATCAGCTGATACCCCTTTCAATAAATAAGGATTAAGCCGATCAAAAGTGCGTGAACCGTTTAAATCCAGATGCCCTCCTTTGGGGGCACCTGGGTTAACATAATCAAAGTTGGAAAAATTCTTTGGATATTTAGGGGTATAGCCATAAGCAATAGCATAATCAGAAAAAGCTGATTTACTAATAAAGAAAAAGAATGAAAAAATAAGGAGTATTATGTAAGGCATAGAGCTATGACAGGTCATACGACCTTTTATTGCATGAATAAGTTCAGGCGACATTTTTTTCCAAATAATTCACTATTTTTTAAATTTATTAAAAAATAGCTCTAGTTTATTGTTTATATCAAAGGTATCATATCTGTAATAGAATTTTTTACAAGCAGTAATCACTTTATATCAGTACATTTCAAGGAGTCAAATATGGGATTTATGCAAGGTAAGCGTGCGCTTATTGTAGGTCTTGCCAGTAACCGTTCAATTGCCTGGGGAATTGCACAAGCAATGAAACGTGAAGGGGCTGAACTTGCATTTACATACCAAAATGAGAAACTAAGAAGCCGAGTTGAAAAGCTAGCAACAGAATGTGACTCTGATATTGTATTGCCATGTGATGTGGGCAACGATGAACAAATTGAAAAAGTATTCGAAGAACTTGATA
>JAPHSW010000001.1 GCA_026196615.1 Gammaproteobacteria bacterium
AGAGCCCTATTATTGTTTTAAACTAATTTTTAGTATTCGAACAAGCTGTTCTTCGTGATCAATTTCATTATGTTCAAAATACACTTTTATGGTATGGTAATTATGCAATAGGGATTAATTATTAATCTTTCAGGAAGTAATAAACTCAACAAGGTTTGAAAAATGGATACAGCAAGTTTAGAGATACTCGACATTGATGAATTACTCAGTCTTACCCGTTGGAGTCTAGATCAGGGTAATTTTGATCAGGCACTAATTTATAATAAACATGCAATGGAGCGAGAAAATGCCGAGGCAGAAGTCTATAAGCTTGGTGGTAAAATTTATGCTCAACTCGGTCTTTTTGAACATGCAAAAAAATCCTTTAAAATCTTCTTAGATACGACATCTGAAGCTCTTACAGAGACATTTCAATACGGAATGGTGCACTATGATAATAACGAAATAAAGGAAGCAATTTCAATTTGGACGGAAATATTACAAAAAGAAGAGAAATATCCCCCTGCACTTTTTTATCTTGCTTTAGCTCTGGCTAACAATGGTCAAACTGATGATGCAATTCATCACCTAAATCAACTGATTAGCTCTATTGCCATAGATAACATGTATTTTGAGAGGGGGCGAGAACTCCTAAGAGCAATTGAACAAAATAAACCGTCACCTCTAAACGATAGTGATTCAGATGAAAACTGGGATTTAGCTAAATACAGCAATGACAAAAAGACGATTAATTAACTATGGATATAAATAAAATTCAGCAACAATTGGAACAATACTCTACCTTTTTGAAACAAGACCCTACTAATGTAAATTTAATTTGCAGTATTGCCCAATTAAATTTACAAATTGGGCAAATTGATGTTGCTAAGTCTTTTATTTTAGATGCTCTTAAAAACAATCCATCAGATACTGGGTTGCAATTTAATTTATCAAACATTTTGTTAGCTAACCATGATTTTGAATCAGCAATATCAGTATTGCTGACCATGCTTGAAAATGGTCTAGATACTGCTGCAATCAGATATAATTTAGCCTATGCTTATCTTTTTTTAGAAGAATTTGAAAAAGCAAAAGAACTCTTTCTTTCTATCATTGATCAAACAAACATCGCCCCAGATACTGCACATTGGTTAGGGCGCACATACTATCATTTAGGTGATATTGATAACGCAGAAAAGTTTTTTTTAGAACAAATTAATAGAGATCCTCAACACTACGGCTCAATTGGAAATTTGGCTATGTTAAAACTAGATCAAGAAAATTTATTAGAAGCCAAAGAACTAGCAGAAAAAGCTTTATCATTGAAAAGTGATAACCTCGAAGCACTAGTCACTATCGGCAATATTTATCTTGACGATCAAGATGACACTCAAGCAAAAAAATATTTTATCAAAGCGATTGATTCACAAGCTACCAGCGGTCGAGCATGGTCTGGGTTAGGATTAACAAACATGATGAATAATGATCTTGACAAAGCAGTGAATAATTTGGAAAAAGCAGTAAAGTATATGCCTGGCCACCTTGGAACCTGGCATGCATTAGCATGGGCCCAAATAGCAAGCAATGACATAAAGAGTGCAACAGTTACGCTAGAAACAGCCTTGGAAATTGATCATAACTTTGGTGAAACTCATGGAGGACTTGCGGTGTTGGATGTTATAAAAGGAAATACCGAATCTGCTAAGCAAAGGATTAAACGAGGCCTGAAGTTAGATAACAATTCTTTTTCTTCACGTTTTGCACAAAGCTTACTATTACAAAAAACATCTCCTGACAAGGCTGAGAAAATTATTAATAACATCATGTCATATGAAGTAAAAGAAGGTATCAACTTGCAGACAATGTTATTAAAAAACATCAAAAAGATGAAAGAGTCCGATAGTTCAAACTCTAATTCTGACTCTACTTATAAAAATTAAAACAACTAAATATAAACTCTATGGCACGTATTAATAATATCAGCAGTATACTTGAAATTGCCAGATTGCAATTGGGTAAGCGAGCAAAAACAAAAGTTGATAGTAAGAAAACGCCTTCATCTTCAAGTCAAGCTAATTCATCACGAGTTTCATCCCAATCAGTTTTAAAATCAACTATTGTTAATAAGTTAAAACAACTTGATTCTTCAGATAAGGAATTTATTTCAAAAGCCAGAGTTCTGTTTCTTGAAAGCATTATTTTATGGGAATTTGGTGATTCAATTTCCAGTAATGCGCCTTATTTTTCAGAAATCATTTCAAAAATTGATGAAACGATTGAAAATGATCCGGAATCAGCTAAAAAATTTAAACAATTGATTGAGCAATTAACATCAAAAATTTAACCTTACAATTGAATTGACTATTCAAAAAAATTTCATAATAAAGTTGTTAAGTTCCAATTTTTCTCCTAGTCTAAAAGACACAATAAATAATTAATAGCTTTATATCTTATTAAAGTTCCTATTGTCAAAACCGATATGTGTTAGAGAATGGATATTTTATTCCAGAACCAAAACCAATTATAAATATTTTTCTTTATTATCGAGAATACTCTAAATGAAAAATTTATCATTAAAATTTCAAATTATTTCTTTAATTGTCATAGCCTTACTTGTTCTATCTTTATCTTTAGCTTATACATCCATAACTAAAAGTACAGATGCTTTAATGGAACAAAGCTATAATTCCCTAACTTCTATAAGGGATATGAAAAAAACTCAGTTAAAGAATTTTTTTTCTGAAAGGATTGGAGACATAAAAGTACTCTCTCGTAGCCATAATTTACATCAATTGATAGATGATCTACTTCAACTCCGTACTCAATTAAATATTAATAAGGATGCTGCCTATCCCATAAAGAACCCACTAGTAAAAGAAAAAATACAAATTCATGAAGATTTTTTTCAAGGCTATATGAAAGACTATGGCTACTATGATGTATTTGTTATATCAGCAAGTGGTGGGCAAGTCATGTATTCAGCAGCAAAAGAATCTGATTATGGGGCAAATCTTTCTAATGGAACATTAAAAAATAGCGGCTTAGCTAATGTTTGGCGTAAAACACTAAATAATAAAAAACCAACTTTTGTCGACATGACTCCTTATGAACCAAGCAATAATGCCCCTGCGATGTTTCTTGGAACACCGGTCTTAGAAAACAATAAAACGAAAGCAATATTAGTCTTTCAAATTTCAGATAAAGCAATTAATCAAATAATGAAATATCGTCATGGCTATGGTGAAACTCAGGAAGATTACTTGGTTGGCCAGGACAAATTAATGAGAAGTGATAGTTTTTTAGATCCCAAAGGGCATTCATTAAAAGCATCATTTGCTAATCCATCATCAGGTTCAGTGGATACAACTGCGACTAAATCGGCCTTTTCAGGTGAAACAAATACTCAAGTTATTATTGATTACAATGGCAATCCTGTACTATCAGCCTATACAAGCATAAAAATAGGTAATGATATTGTTTGGGCAGTATTATCTGAAATTGATGAAGCAGAGGTGTTAATTACCCCCAACATCATTCGCAACTCTATTATTGTTTCAGTGTTAATTATTCTAATAATTATAGTCGCCCTTTCATTATTTATGATACAAGTCACATTGGTCAAGCCAATTAATCAATTTCAAAATACATTAATTCAGGTTAGTAATGATAAAAACTTGACTCAACAATTAGATACAAATGCACCACTTGAAATCCAAACAATGGCCCAAAGTGTCAATACTCTTTTAGGCTCTCTCAGAAAGGTTCTCAATGATGCCAAACAATCTTCTACTGAAAATGCATCAATCGCTCATGAACTTTCCACAAGCTCATTGGGGGTAGGGAATAATGTCGAAAAATCTGTTGAAATTATAAATAACTGCAGTAATCATGCGGGTAAGATTCAATCTGAAATTGCTATTGCTGTGAATGATGCACAACAAAGTAAAAATGAAATTTTAACAGCAAATACCTCTCTGATTGATGCCCGGGATGCTATTGTACAACTAACTCATCGAGTACAGAATACAGCTACTGTAGAGGTAAAATTAGCAAAGAAAATGGATACATTATCAAAAGAGGCTGCAGATGTTAAAGCCATTTTAGATGTTATTTCAAACATTGCTGAGCAAACTAACTTATTAGCTTTAAATGCAGCTATTGAAGCAGCCCGAGCAGGAGAACATGGTCGAGGTTTCGCTGTAGTTGCTGATGAAGTGAGAAATCTGGCCAAACATACCCAACAAAGTTTAACTGAAATAAACGATACCATTAATGATATTATTAAAGCTGTTGAAGAAGCGAGTGAAAGTATGAATGTCAATTCACAAGAAATTCAAGAGCTTGCTACTATTGCTATTGGAGTTGATAAAAAAATTAATCAAACTGTCTCCATCGTGAATGAAGCAACCATAGCCAGTGACAAAACTGTGGATGATTTCGAAAACACTGGAAATAATATCGAATCAATAGTTTCCAGAGTAACAGAAATTAATTCAATATCATCAACAAATGCTAGAAGTGTTGAAGAAATAGCTTCCGCAGCTGAACATCTTAATTCAATGACAGAAAATTTAAATGCCCAGCTTGAAACATTTAGAACCTAAAAAAATAATCCTGATTGGTGCCTCAACTGGTGGACCAGGGCATATAAAAAAAATTCTATCTGATTTACAACCTGAATTTAAGGCAACAATAATTATTGCCCAGCATATGGGCAATGAATATATTCCTAGTTTTTCCAAACAACTCAATTCAATTTGCCAACAAGAAGTCTCACCAGCAATTTCTGAAAATATCATTTTACCTTCTCATATTTATGTCAGTTCACTATTAACTTCAATAAATAGTGATTCCAAACGATTAAGTTTCTTAATACAAAATAGGAAAGAAAGTGGTTATAACCCCGATATAGATTATTTATTTACTTCTGCAGCCCAAATTGCTCACAAAGTTTCATTCTTAGGAATAATATTAACTGGTATTGGTGATGATGGTGCTACAGGATGTAAATTATTATCTGAAAAAGGTGGTGAATGTATTGCTGAAAATGAAACATCTGCCATTGTTTATGGAATGCCAAGACAGACTAAAAAGATTAACCCTAATACTAAAACTATGTCTTTGGATGAAATAATAAAAAAAATAAATCTATTTGGACATTCCGATGTTTAATTTTTTTAGAAAAAAAAATTCCCATGAAGATACTTCAAACAGTAAGAGTCAACCTATTGTTGAGAATTTCAATAATACTGAATCAATAGCTTCTTATTTCAAAATAGAAACTGGAATCACATTTGAAAAACAACAGTCCATATTAAAAAGTAAGTTAATCAGTTTCTGTAGAATTCATCATATTATTAGTTTTCAAGCTTGTTTAGAACAAGTAAAAATTAACAATAATCTAAAGCAGGAATTAATTAACTACCTAACAACCAATGAATCATATTTTTATCGAGAGTATCTTCAAATTGATGATTTAGTGAAACAGGTTAAGAAAAAAAATTCTGTCGTTGATATTTTATGTGCTCCAAGTTCAACAGGAGAAGAAGCTTATAGTATTGCCATTGCTTTACTTTCAGCAGGCATTCCTAAAAATCAATTTAATTTGACTGGTATTGACATTAATACAAAAGCTCTTGAACATGCTCAAACAGGTATTTACAATGAAAGAAATATCAGTAAACTTCCTAAGCCAATACTCTTAAAATATTTTAAAAAAATTGATTCAAAATATTATTTATCTGATGAAATCAAACAATGTGTACACTTAAAAACTGAAAACATTTTCAATCAATCCTTCAAAATAATTGGCCGATTTGATTATATTTTTTCTCGCAACATGTTGATTTACTTTGATATGGAAACAAAAATAAAAGCAAAAAAAATTTTAGAAGATTTATTAAAAAACAAACAAACACCTATCTATTTTGGTCATGCCGATTTGTTTTAGAGTACCCAGACAAAAGGACATCTATTTGTGAAACTACTTTATATGCTTGTTGGAACATTATTACTAATGTCTGCTTTTGGTATAGCAAGCTATGTATTTAGCCATAAACAACTTGTTTCAATGCAAAATAAAATTGATTCAAGTTGGGTTCAAATTGAAAAGCTGCAATCTCAGAAAAAAATAAAAGATAATGATACAAAGAGTATTAATCAAAAGCTCAATGTAGCAAGTACACAGTATAACCGATTAGTTGATAATTTTAATGCCAGTATTAAACGTTTTCCAGGAAGCTATATTGCAGAAAATAATGATATGCATCCTCGAATTTATTTTGAAATTAAGGATGAGAAATAAAAATCCAAATGAGAAAGTTAGGCTTAAGTTAACTTCGCTGTGTAAAATTTACAACCTGTATTTTTCCTGATTGTTTTTCTGAGTACATTTTTTCATCTGCTCTTTTCAGTAACTCATCAATTGTTTTTCCATCATCAGGATAAATAACAGTCCCAATACTGGCTCGAAGTTTTATTTTATGAGCATCAAGATAGACCATCGCAGTGAGGTTTTGTTCAAGTTGTCTTTGGATATGTTTGATGTCATTCTTTTTAGAAATTTTGTCTGACAAAATAATAAATTCATCTCCACCAACTCTTGAAACAGTATCACTGGCTCTAACACTAGCCAGCATTCTTTTTGAGGCTTCCACCAACAAGTCATCTCCAACTTTATGTCCATATTTATCATTAATTTGTTTAAATCCATCTAAATCAAGATAGAGCAAACCAAAGGCTGTCTTATCACGTTCACTATACGTAATAGCTTGTTTTAGTCGATCTTCTAATAAGCGTCGATTGGGGAGATTGGTGAGGTGATCCTGCAGTGCAAGGCTTCGGTTTATTTCTTTGGCTCTGAGTAAAGCACTAATTAATAATCCAAGTAATATCGCAACAGCCCATCCTGAAGCACGGGATAACCATAATAATCCTAAACCTGTGCCCCAACCACCTTCAGGTATAGAAGCAATTTGCCAACTACCATTGGGTAAAGAAATTAGAGATAAAACAGGATCTGAATTAAAAACTTCAGGGTCACCTAAAATCATTTCACCTTCTGCTCCCATCCCATCTTTTCCTCGTAAAGCAAATAGGAGTCCATCTTCAAATTCTGAAAAGTCAGCAGCTTGAAACAGTTCAGACATATTAATAACGATTGATCCCATCCCCCAGTAATTCAATTTCTGTTTACCTAAATTATCATCTCCTACTCTTGTGTATATCGGTGTTCTAGCAATAAAAGCCTGACCACCACCCTGAATAAGAGTGATTGGACCAGCAACAACTGTACCTTTTATATCTATTGCTTTTTTTATGGCAGGCCACTGGTTCGGTAGTTTTTCGTACTCAAGCCCTAAGGCCGCTTCGTTTCCAACTAGTGGGTATAAATGAGTAATAATGTTGTTTTTAGCAAGCCCAATATTACGAAGATTACGAGCAAGAAAAATAATCTCATCCGCTAACTGGCTAAATTCTTTATCATCAAAATCTGGATGAGTTGCAACATATGCAATCAAACCTTGTGTCAAATGTAAGGTAGAATTAATTTCCCCTTCAATTTTTGCACGCATGGTCATGGTTTTATCAAGAGTTGCAGAACGTTGTCGGTCCAGTTGATTTTCATGTAATAGACTGATTACGAGTTCAGTAGTGGCAATAAAAAAAATAAAGACGATGATTCCAATAATGGAATGAAATACAATTTTTTTATTTCCTGATTTTAGAATCATATCATCCACTTAGATAGTGATTAGTCAATAAATACACTTTATAAAAAATTTTAATTAAAAGCAATTTTGGGATAGTTTCAGTATCAGAAAAAATAGTGTTATTTTATCTTTTACATATCACTCAATTTATTTTCTATAATTCTGACTTACCTGAAGTACTCTATTTAACTCTTCAATAGTCATTTCTTTTTCTAGCAAAGGGAATAACTCTCTTTCTTCTGTTCGAGTATGCTTTTTCAGCAAAGCACCAAACTCACCAAGAATACTGTAGTCCCCCTCTTTCATTTGTTCATAATAGTCATTCATGACCTGATGTTCTTGTGCTAACAAATAACATAAATTGCTAATTTTTAAATAGAGTTTAATATCACTTGCTTCTCTTATCATTGATTTAGAAAATAACTGAAAAATATTTTCTTCTTCAATTTTAAAGTGCGTTTGCCAAACTTTAGGATAGTCATTAATAATTTCTTTGCACAATCGAGAAATCGCTTCTGAATTTTTAGTATTAGCTGTTTTAATTGCTTTTTGTGCTAAAGTCAGTGATTGATGGTGTTCTCGTGACAAGTATTGTAAGTGTTCAACTCGTTTCATATCGACTTCATTTCGTTTCGTTCTTTATAAAAACAGGGTAACTTTTCGAATAAAGTTTATCACTCACACTATCGTTCCAACCCGACTGACCATAATGCCCTCGATAATAACCTGAAGAATTATTTCCACTTGCAGTTGATTTGATATCACTGCCATCAACTTCCCCTGATAAGGATGAACAAGCCACCATCATTGATACTAAAAGTAAGACAATAGTTGAGCTCAAAAAATTTTTTATTCGATTATCCATATGTTACTTACTTCCTTTTGAAACATGTGTTGATTGCTTTTGAATCATGAAAACCGCACCACTGGGATCTTCTATTACTGCCACTGAACCATCACTTAAAGAACTATTAAAACCAATAAGAACACCCACCATTATGGACAACTTGAGATAGGACTCTATCAGCTTGCTCCACATTAAAAGCAATCACCCATTGCGAAGATATTTCTTGCCAGGGCAACTCAATCACATTCATAGACAAGTCAACACCAAACTGCAAGCCTGATGGTTTATAAGGATTAGGTTCACCGAATGTTACTGTGGCAGGTTTATAGAGATCTTTTTCTGGAGATGCATGTTCTGTACGAGGAGCAAAAATTCGACGCATAGAAGTATTTTTTTGACTTTCACTGACTTGAGTTTTTTTAGTTTCAGGGGCTTTTATAATTGATAGTTCAGGTACATTTTTTTTAGTTTCTATATCAGGAGTTTTGTTTGATTTCATTTTTAAAGAGAATAGAGGTTGATAGAAACGAAAGGCCTGCTGTCTATCATGACTCCAAAGATAAGCGTTTTTTTTTCTAGTTGATGTATAAGCTTGATTGGAAATGCCTGATGGTGATGACATAACACCGAATGCAGCCCCTTCTGAATCTGAAATTACAGCGTAAGTTAAATCATTTGTCATTTTGACAGGTGCTGTAGGTAATCTTCCCTGAAGTTCCAAAGCTTTTTTCCCTCCTTGCTCACTATCTGCAATTGAAAACATTGGCATCCAACGTGAATTGGCATCAACATGTGTTTCAATCAGCATTCCGCCTATCGCCTGATCGTTATCTATAATCGTAATATAGCCGGTATCATTGGTGACGTACTCCCAACCAAAAAGTGCATGATAAAAAGCCTGAGCTTCAACAACATCTTTGGAAAGGATATCAATCCAGATCAAATCACCTGGCTTACTTGTCGTTTTTGAATGAGTATTAAAAGGTGAAAAATCCGGTTTAACTGGAGAAAAAGTATTACATCCTCCTAAGACTATACTCATCAGTATGAGTAGTGAGCCATTTAGTATTGAATTTTTTATCGTATGAGAAGCATTCAGTGTCTTGCACTGAGATTTCAACAGTGTGTTAAACTTCATTATATAGTTGAACCTGAATAATATGGTTTTAAATCGGGAGTAGTTCCTGATTTACCACCATAGGTTTACTCAGAGTGATAAAGTTTCTGATCAAACC
>JAPHSW010000176.1 GCA_026196615.1 Gammaproteobacteria bacterium
ACCACCAGAAGCTACTGGGATAACACCTGGCATTGAGCCCCAATCCTGGTCAAAGAAGATACCGCGTGAACGATCTTCTTTAACATACGAATCACGCATAATATCGATCCAACCCAGAGTTGCATCACGGTCGCCCTCAAGCTTACCAACAACAGTACCTGAGTGAAGATGATCACCGCCAGATAGACGAAGACATTTGGTGAGTACTCGGAAGTGAATACCGTGGTGTGGGTTACGGTCAAGTACAGCGTGCATTGCACGGTGAATGTGTAACAACATTCCGTTTTCCTGACACCATTGAGCCAATTGAGTGTTGGCTGAGAAGCCACCCGTTAAGTAATCATGCATGATGATAGGTGCGCCAATTTCTTTTGCATATTCAGCACGCTTCATCATTTCATCTGAAGTAGGAGCCGTTACATTTAAGTAGTGACCTTTACGCTCACCAGTTTCTGCTTCTGCTTTATGAATTGCTTCCATTACGAAGTCAAAACGATGTCTCCAACGCATGAATGGCTGTGAGTTAACATTCTCATCATCTTTGGTGAAATCTAAACCACCACGTAGACCTTCATAACATGCACGGCCGTAGTTCTTAGCTGATAAACCAAGCTTAGGCTTAATCGTACAACCTAACATTGGGCGTCCATATTTATTTAACAGATCACGCTCAACCTGGATACCTTGTGGTGGTCCATTACAGGTCATAACATAAGCCACTGGGAAACGAATATCTTCTAAACGAAGTGCACGCAGTGCTTTAAATCCAAATACGTTACCAACTAATGAAGTCAGAACGTTTACAACAGAACCTTCTTCGAATAAATCGATTGGGTATGCAACAAAAGCGTAGAAACACGTATCATCACCTGGCACGTCTTCAATTGCGTATGCACGACCTTTATAGTAATCCAAATCAGTTAACAGGTCAGTCCATACCGTTGTCCATGTACCTGTTGAAGATTCAGCAGCAACAGCAGCTGCGACTTCTTCACGAGGAACACCGTCCTGTGGAGTGATTTTGAAACAAGCTAAAAGATCTGTATCTTTTGGGGTGTATTCGGGCATCCAATACGTTTCACGGTATTCTTTTACACCGGCGTTATAAGTTTTAGCCATTGTGTTCTCCTTTTTTAATAAATTTGCTTGGTTGTTGTCACGTCTGAAACTATTATTAAAAACAAGAAGCATATATACAAATCAATAGATTCTATAAATACTATTCCATATTATCTATAGGTGATTTTATTTGTCTGAACAAATTTTCTACCTGAAATGGAAAAAAAATAATATTGTTTAAGAACAAAAGTTTAGCGAAAGGAAATATGAATAAGGATAAATGATAAATAAAAGATTTTATTGAATTTTCTTAACTATATAATGAATAAATAGTTATTAAGGAAGACTTATTCGTGGCTATAAACATTAATAGGTTAATTTATTTACTATAACGATCATGATTTATAGATATTTTATTTAATAAAACAAACAACACATATAATATATTTTTATTGGTAACCTATTGATTCGAAATATACGAACATACAAGCAAGAATATTCGACTTTTCATTGAAAATAAACCCAAATACACTAATACACTTAATAAAAAATAATAATAAAATAAGTGAACTTTACAGTTTTATACTGTTAACTTCAGCTTATGTGAACTCCCAATTAGCCTATTAAGACTGCACCCTTAATAGGCTATTTTTTTAATCTATTACCTAATAAAAAATAAAATATTTATATCTGAAATGAAAGGTTATAAATGCCATTTATTACATTATTGCGAGAAAAGCAGTATAGAATATGCTTTTTAGTTATTATTTAAATTTAATAGTATCTAAAATCTGGTTAAATTTCTTATCTATTTTTTCTTGTGACTCAACTAAATAATTCTCTTTTGTTTTGAGGGCTATTATTTGGTTTTTTAAATTATTAACATCATTAAGTAACCCATGAATCTTTTGATCTTTAGATATCAACAAATTTTTGACATCATTTTCAATATAACTTCCCTGTTCATAACAATAAATATTATTTGTCTTATTATTCTCATCTTTCATCTCATTCATCGCATCGACTACAATTGCAATGATAAGATTAATAATAATAAATGTAGCTAAAAAGATAAATGGAACAAAAAACATCCAGGCAAGAGGATAAACATCCATTACAGGACGTACAATTCCCATTGACCAGGACTCTAATGTCATAATTTGAAATAATGTATAGAAAGATTCTCCTAATGTTCCGAACCATTGAGGAAATTTTTCACCAAATAGTTGCGTGGACATAATAGCAAAAATATAAAAAAATAGTGTTAGTAATGCTCCAATAGAAGCAATACCAGGTATTACCTTTAAGAGTGCAACAACAATTTTTTTCATTTGAGGTACAACAGTAATAAGTCGAAAAAGTCTTAATACTCTTAAGACTCTAAAAATTTCAAACCCACCACCTGTTGGAACTAGTGATATCCAAACGATTGTAAAATCAAAAAGTGACCATGGATCTTTAAAAAATTCTTTTCCATATACTGATATTCTCATAATAATTTCTATGGTAAATATCGTAACAACAAAGGAATTGAAGAATTCAAAATAGAGATTGTAATTTGAATGGTAATAGGAAGAAACTTCGAATCCCATTGTAATACCATTTAAGACAATAAGACCCATAATAAAATGTTGAAAGCGACTACTCTCAACAACATTTTTGATTTTTTTCATCATATATTTCATGCCATTTTCCATTATTTATGTCTATTAATATTATGATTATAAAAACTAATTGAGTTTAATATTGTTATAAACAAAAAATGGAGTGGTATAAAGCAAAAATATAGTCACAATACAAAAGAGTATATTTAAAAAATATTCATTATGACAAGTAGTTCATTTTGATTGATATAATTGGTTTTAAAATCCATACGATTACGAATGAACACCCATTACTCCACTACCCCGCTCTTCCAGAGCCGCTATTCTAGCTTCAATAGGTGGGTGTGATGAAAATAAGGCCATAATTCCACCTTTATCATTTATACCAAAGGCAGCCATTTGTTCTGGTAATGCTTCAGGTTCTACCTGTCCAAGACGCTTAAGGGCATTAATCATATTTTGATTTCCAGCAAGATCTGCTCCTCCTGTATCAGCAATAAACTCTCGTTTTCTTGAAAAATACATAACAATAGTTGATGCAAGAATAGATAAAATAACCTGTGATACCAAAGTGGTGACAAAATACCCAATACCATGCCCCTGTTCATTTTTTAAAATGACACGATCAACGATGTGCCCAATAATACGTGAAAGAAATACGACAAAGGTATTAACAACACCTTGAATTAACGCCAGAGTCACCATATCACCATTAGCAATATGACTCATTTCATGACCTACAACAGCTTCAATTTCACCTTCTGTCATATTATCCAACAAGCCTTGAGACACAGCCATTAATGCATTATTTTTACTAGCTCCTGTTGCAAAAGCATTCATTGCTGAAGATGGAAAAATGGCTACTTCAGGCATTTTTATGCCAACAATTTTTGCTTGTTTTTCAACCGTATTCACCAACCATTTCTCAATATTCGTGGTTGGGTTCGTGATCACGACTGCACCAGTCATGCGCTTTGCCATCCATTTAGAGATGACCAGTGAAATTAATGATCCACCAAATCCTATGACTCCAGAAAGGATGACCAAGGCCTGTATATTAAGATCTGAACCATTTTCAGCTAATATGCTGTCAACACCCAAAATTCTTAAAGTAATGCTCAAGACAACCATAATGGCAACATTGGTCATTATAAATAATAGAACTCGTTTCATTTCTTTACCTGTTTTACTTAATATTTAGGGAATTGAAACCTACAACTTTATTATTAAAGTTGCGTATCAATATGACATAGAGATAATGATACAGCAAGGATGAAAACAATATAATTCGAATTATTATTAAATAACATTCGATTTATTCGAACATAAAAGGTTTCATTTTATATTATATGGAATTAGCTTTAACAAATAGATAATGTTGTTTGAGCTTAGTGGTTACTCTAAAACTATAATAGAGGAAATTAGTTGACGGACTGAAGAAATTTATTATTCATTATGGTTAAGAATACTGACTATAAAGAAAGATTGAGGATGTATTTAAGCAAGAAATACATCCATAAAGAAATTTAAATGGATTCAAAGTTATATGCAAAGTTAATTACGTTGCAATTTATAACATTAAGTATTGCTGACGGTATATTGTAATAATTGAATTACCTGTTCTGTTGTTTCTGCCGTTGCCATAGCAGCCCCATCAACTTCTTTAAGAGCATGAGTGAGTCCTTCATCATGTAATGTAATGTAAGGTATTGATGAACTGGCACAGAAACCTGCATCAAACGCTGCATTCCATTGTTTATATTTATTGCCAAAACGAATGATAGCGATATCACTATGTTTAAGGAGTGTCCTAATCCTGATTGCATTTACTTTTGCAGACTTATGATCACGCCAAACATTACTGTCTTCAATTCCAAGCACATCACCAGCTCCATCACTGGCATCGTGGTCAGTCACTGCTGAACTAAAGCTTATTGGTAAATCAAGTGTTTTACACCCTTCTATTATCTGTTTTCTCCAATCTGTATGTATTTCACCTGATAAATAAACTTTCCAACTCATTATAATTTCCGACTCCAAGAATAAAACGGACAATTTTAACAAGCTTAATAATTTTTAAAACCCTTTTTGCCAAATATATAATAATCTTATAATTATTATGGTAATTAACAATTCAAGTTAACTATTTGTTATTATTAGAAAAACTTACTTTCTACTGTTTCTTTAAGTGATACTCCACTAAAGTGCGCTCGTTGTAAAAGCTCCCAAAAATAACGATAAGTTGCTCTATCATGTAATTCACCTGCATATTGAATAGGTCCCCAGTTATTTTCCTGGGCCTGTAGTAAGATATTTTGTGCATTTTCTAATTCAGAAAAATCAGGTTTCATTGCATCCACTATGCTTTGAATTTGCGTAGGATAAATACTCCACATTCTCATAAAACCAAATTCATTTCGCGCTCGAGAGGCATCAGAGAAAGTCTGATAAGGGTTTTTTAGATCCAATGTCACATTATGAGCAGGAATGACATGGTTTGATAATGCTGCCTGAGTTATCTCTGCTTTAGCTCTGGCAAGTAATTTATGCTCGAACTGTCCAGGGCTTCTCATACATATAGCAGGAATGGCACCCTGATAACCACTAACAAAATCCATCAAACCAAAATCAAGAACTTGCAACCAGGGTAAAGTAGCTATTTTTTTTACTTCATTTAACGCACCATGAGTTTCAATTAAGATGTGAATAGGAATTTCACGTTCAATATTAGCTTCTTTGGCTTTATTTTGAATGTACTCAATCATTTCAAGAGCGTTACTGTACGACTCACTTTTTGGAATAGTTATATAACTGAGCTTTTCACCTGCATCTGGAACCAGAATATCAACATCCTGTTTCCAGTCTGGATGTGAATAATCATGAATTCTGACACCTGCCATTTTATGTTTGTTTGAATCCGAATTAATCATACTGACAATCATTTGAGCATGCTCAATTTCTTTTCCTGTTTCAGCGCCATCTTCACAATCACAGGTAATATCAAATACAGGACCTAATTTATCCTGTAATTGAAAAGCCTTGCCTATCAATTTTTCGCTACCAGCAAAATGTTCACAACTGGGTATGATCGGCAAGCTTTTACCTGATTCGTAAAGAGCTTCATTTGGATGTGTCATTACAAGTTCCTCAATATTTTAACAAATATAAAATTTTAGATTGATTGAATTCGTCTGGGTATTATTACTGTATAGTCCAGATCTAATACCACATAGGGATGATATTTATTTTCTTCATTACGAGGTTGAGAGACCTCTTTTGGTGTTATATTTTTTAATCCAATGGTACGTAAACGTAACAAGCCAATATCTTTACGCTCATGCTCAATAATATCCAGGACTTCACTGTAGCAATAAAGTGTATCACCACCAAAAGTTGGATTGGCATGTGTTCCAGAATTAATTGCATATAACCATAAAGCATTCCCTAAACCATTAAAGGAAATGCTGCGGCAAATTGAAATTACATGACCGCCATACATTAATCGTTGCCCAACTTTCTCAGATTTCATCATATGATCATCAAAATGTAATTTGGCATTGTTTTGATATAACTTTGTGGCTAAAGTGTGATCGCTATTATCAATAGTCATACCTTCTGGATGATCTAAACGCTCACCTTTGACATAATCTTCCCAGAAGTAAGCATTGCCTGTTTGCCTAATATCAATCATCTCTACAAGAGGTATATTAAGTTTATTATTAACAGGTACTATGCTTTCCATGGTGGGAATTTCATGAATACCTGCTTGCACAGATACATCTTTTTTATGAACCATAACCCATCGTTTAAAGCTTAATATCAGTTCATTGTGCTGATTGTATCCTTGTGAATGCACATACACATTACCTGATTTACCATTACTATTTTCCTTTAAACCGATAATAGTTGATTCTAGTCGTACTGTGTCACCAACAAAAACAGGAGTAGGAAAAATAACTTCTGCATATCCCAGGTTGGCAATAGCATTTATTGATATATCAATGACTGACTTACCAAAAACAATGTGAAACAATAAAATATCATCAATGGGTCGATCTTTATATCCCATAGTTTTAGCCATTTCAACACTGGAATTTAATGCAAAACGGCTACCAGTAAGTGCAATATAGAGAGAAACATCACCATCACTTATTGTGCGTGGTAAAGGATGAATTATTTTTTCATTCAACTTAAAGTCTTCAAAATAATTTCCAATGTTAATTTTTGAATCAGACACTTTAGTCTCCAATGACTATGTTAAACATTTGTTAGATACTTTAATCAGTTTAAATAAAATTATCTTGACCTAATTCTTTATATTTATCATATAAAGTGATCATTCGTTGTGACCATTTAACCTTGTATTTATCGACTAGCTCATCTTCAAATAGAATGACCTCTTCACCCTCTTTTTGTGCTTTTTCATAGGCTCCAAGCATTCTAATTGATTTTTCAACTTCTTCTTTTTTTGGAGTGAAAATATCATTAATATATTCTATCTGAATTGGATGAATTAAAGCTTTACCATCAAAACCGAGTTGAAAAGCTGATTTCGTTGAGGCTTCACAAGAAAACTCATCCGTTACATCATTATGAGGACCATCTATCACGATTTTGTTGTATGCTCTGGCAGCCAGTGCAATTTGTGATAGATAACCTAAAATAGCTTGATTGGACTTTTTAATATTCACCTGTAATCGATTAGCAAGTTTATTTGTGCCAATAATAATACATTTTAATGATTCACTAGCAGCGCATATTTGTTGAGCATTAAGAACACCTAAAGGAGACTCTATATTAATCATGAAATCCAAATCATTATCTAAAGAATTCATAATTTTTTCAGCTTCTAAAACCTGTTCTGCTGTTTCAATATGAGGAAAAAGAAGTGAATCAAACTCAAGTTCTTTTATCAATTCAAGATCCCTTGAGATCTCCTCAGTACCCAAGTCATTTAAACGTAGAACTCTTTCTGAATAACCAAATGAACTGTCTTTACCAAACTCATCTTTTAATAATTGTCGCGCACTGGCTTTGTGCTCTGGTAATATATACTCCATATCAAATATAATAGCATCAGCTAGAACTGTTCTTGCTTTTTGAATATAACGTTGATTATTAGCTGGCAAAAATAACATTGATCGTCTTGCTCTATATGGTTCGGGCTTATAAGCATCTTCTCTTGTATCCTGTTTTTGAATATTCTTGACTAACTCTTTACGTAAAACCTTACCATTTTTAGTCTTTGGATATTCATCTATAACATAAAGTTGTTTAGGACATTTATAACGTGCCAAATTTTTCTGACCATATTGAAGAATTTGATTTTCCTGTTCATCAGTTATTTCTGAATGAGCGATAATTGCTATCGCTACGATGGTTTTTCCAGCCCCCACATCCAGCCCAAATGCAACACAATCTGCAACCAGCTCATGAGTTTTCATGACACGTTCAATTTCATGGGGAGACACACGATAACCGAAGGTATTAATAATGTCGTCTTTACGTCCTAAAAACCAGATATAACCATCTTTATCACGTTTAGCATAATCTCCTGTAAAGAAATATCCATTACGCTTTGCCTTACGAGTTTCTTCTTCAAGTTGCCAGTACTCTAAGAAAAGGCCTGGATCATCAACGCTGATACAAATCATACCTTCTTCTTCAACATCAACCTCCTCCATAGTCTCAGGATTAAGTATTTTTACCTTATGTCCTGGTTGAACAAAGCCTGCTGAACCGGGTCGAATAGGACGATGCAGTGAATGAGAAATATAATATGAAAATTCACTCATTCCAATGGCTTCATAGATATTTTGTTGAAAACGTTCTTGCCATGCAATGACCATCTCACTGGACAAATGCTCTCCAGCACTCATACAATGGCGTAAAGTGGGTGCATCTTTTAATGTACATTCCGTTTTTTGAATAATCTGGCGATAAATAGTAGGCACACCAATAAAAATGGTACATTTATGACGTTGGATTAGTTTAATCCATAAATCTGGTTCATTTTTTCCCTCATAGGCGATGACTGTGTGACCATAATAAAGAGGATCCATCAAAGCTGAGCCAAGAACATAAGTCCAGTTAAATTTACCTGAGTGCATAATGCGTTCATTTTCTTTCAATGAAAACCAATATTCACTGGCTGGTTCACGCCCAACTAACGAACGATGTGAATGTAATACACCTTTAGGAAAACCTGTTGTACCTGAAGTGTAAACTAAATACGCAGGTTCACCTGATTTTGATTGATAGCAATTAGGCATTCTTTCTGTTGTATTTAAAATTTCTTCCAGGCTATAAATATTAATACCAGAAGGTTGAGATAGCTCTTCAGTACTATCAATTCCAGCAATAATAATATGTTTGAGATTAACGAGGTTTTCAATATATGGCAAAAGTTCTTTATACATTGACGAGGATAAAACAATAGCTTTTGCCTGCGAATCATTAGCCAAATATTTTACTTCTGAACCACTTAATAAGGTTGATGTGGGTACTGCAATAACACCAGCCTTAATAGCACCAAAAAAAGAAATAGGATAGGCTAATGAATTCTTTAAACAAATTAATGTCCTGTCCCTGACTTCAAGACCAATGTTATTAAGAAAAGTAGAAAACTGATCAGATTGTGAGGCCAGTTGTTTATAGGTAATTTCTGACGTACCTAAATCACTGTCTTCAATAATCATAGCAATTGAATTTTCTTTATCTGTGCCCAAATGTTTTGAAGTACATGCGTAGCCAATATTCAAAAATTCAGGAACGTCGATGTGCCATTCAGGATATGCAGCTAATTCCATGATATATTCCTTTTAAATTTGACCATATGGCCAGTTTTCTCTAATGGTATGAATTGGTAGTTTACTCAAAACTTCCAAAGCAAACATTTGATCAGTTTTTGGTAAAGTTCTTAATGCATAGGCTCGTAATATATTTTGTAATGCTTTACCAAACATTGGAGGGTCCAACATTTCACCTTCATAGCGAATTGCACCGCCTAATAAGGCATCCGCTTCAATTGCAGCTTTAAGTACCGATACGTTATGTTGGACTTCTTTAGGGGATGGTGTAAATGCAACTTTACACAGATTAATATGATTTGGGTGAATAACTTGTTTTCCAGTTAAGCCCATTGCGTTTTCTGTTTTTGCATGATCGTAGACACAACGTGAAGCTTTATCCCCATGTAAATCTAGCCATCGTCGTATATCTTTTTGTTCTACACATTGTTCAGGCATGGTATGAGGTGTCAACATCACTTCTACGCCACCAATAACACCCGTACCATTTATACGAGCTTCCATGGTCAACATATTAAAAAAAGTTTTTAATTCTACAATCCAGTTTTCCGGTGTTATTTTATAAGCCATTGCTTTAGAAAAATCATGGATACCAAAAACAACATGATTTACAGTTGAGTATTTCATCATATTCGATGCAATTTGTAATGACTTAGGGTGCTCGATAATCGGTTGAATAGTAATATCACTATTAATAGAAACTAACCATGAAGAGAGATCACGTATTTCAGCATCACCATAAACTTCACCTGCTTTAGATAAAATAATGACATCAATATATTGATGAATTTGTTTTAACATTTTAAGATCAGCTTCATACTCTTCTGTACGAAATTGATTTATACGAACAGCAATTTGAAAATTTCTTTCTGGAAAAAGCGGTAATTCTTGAATGAGTAATTCTCGACTCATCGCTTTTTTTCGACATCCATCTTCTAAATCAAATAATAAAGTATGTGCATTGGTTCTATAAGCATGTTTTTGCAACCTTAATTTTGCTTGTTCCATGCTCTCATAGCTTCCATCTAACGGATTATATTTGATAGGTGGGTAGTATATTTGTATACCAGGCCAGTAGTCCCCTAGTACAGTGGTCAAATCATCATTATCTGAAATTTTGGAAAAATCTATGATTGCTGCCATCACTTTTCTCATTTTTTATAAACTATATTTAAATTTATATGATAAGCAGGAAGAATGATCAATGACTATATTTTGTGTTTTTAATACCTATTTTTTAAAATAAACCTTTAAACCATTGTATTTTAACAATAATAAAGCTATCTATCTGTTTTATTTAAATTTTATATTTATTTCAATCTTGAATATTGATTTATTCAATACTTAATTTAATATTAATTAATTTTATACACATCTAATTGATATATATCATTATTATTAATTAACACATGCTATGAAACTTAATTTTTATACAAACAACATATATTTATAGTGGTTTTTATAATAATGCCCAAGCTGAAAATGCAATCCATAGCAAACCTTTAACAAAGAAAAAGGTAAAACTTGTTATGCTTATTCTATGAATCCAATTTGTAAAAATTAAGCTACTTCTTTTTTTATTTTCAAATGTGGTTTGCATGTTAACGCCTCATTTCATTAGTAATTATGGTAATACTTCAAAAACAGTTTTTGATGCAACATATAATTGTTTTTTATTATTTGTTGTAACGATATCAGCACCGAAATCAAGAGTGTATTGCCAACGGCTTTTAACTACAGTTTTAAATTTATTATTATTCATTTGTTTCTCCAACTTAAATACAAGATGTCTTATTAATAAAACATCTTGTATTTTTCTTAATATTTATAAGCAAATACTTTACACTTCAAGTGCTTTAGCAACACCTTCACCGTATGCTGGATCTGCTTTCATAAAATGAGTAATCTGACGTACTTGTATTTCACGCGAGACACCTCTCATTGCAGCACTAATATTGTTGATGAGACGTACTTGTGCTGCTTCATCCATTAATCTGAAAAGATTACCAGCCTGACTATAGTAATCTGTTTCAACTCGATGATCGTAACGATCAGCATTACCGTTAATACGTAATGGAGGCTCACTATAACTGATGTCATCCTGTGCCCCACCAAAGCTATTAGGTTGATAGACAGGGGTTGAACCACCATTACCATCAAACCGAAGTTGGCCATCACGTTGATAATTATGCACTGGACATCGTGGCTTATTAACATCAAGCGCTGTATGGTTAACACCAACACGATAACGATGTGCATCAGGATATGCCTGCAAACGTGCCTGTAACATTTTGTCTGGTGAAGCACCAAAACCAGGAGGTAAATTACCAGGTCCAAATGTAGCCTGTTCAACTTCAGCAAAATGATTGACAGGGTTACGGTTCAATTCCATCACACCAACTTCTATCAATGGATAATCTGCATGTGACCAAACTTTAGTTAAGTCAAATGGATTAATATCATAATTCTCAGCATCTTCTTCAGGCATGATTTGAATGTTTAATGTCCACTTAGGATTATCTCCACGTTCAATGGATTCATATAATTCCTTTCGATGATAATCAGGGTTTTCAGCGGCTATTTTTGCTGCTTCTTCAACACTCATATTTTTTATACCTTGCTGAGTTTTAAAATGCCATTTAACCCAATAGCGTTCACCATCATTGTTCCAAAGACTAAAAGTATGGCTTCCAAAACCATCCATATTAGCTAAAGTTGCAGGAATACCACGATCACCAAATAGCCAGGTTACTTGATGCAAAGACTCAGGACTCAGAGACCAGAAATCCCATTGCATTGTGCCATCTCGTAAACCAGTCACTGGGTGGCGCTTTTGTGAATGAATAAAGTCAGGAAATTTGCTGGGATCTTTTATAAAAAAGATTGGAGTATTATTACCAACAAGATCCCAGTTCCCTTCCTCTGTATAAAATTTCACAGCGAAACCACGTGGATCTCTAACCGTATCAGCTGAACCTAACTCTCCCGCAACAGTTGAAAAACGTATAAAAAGTTCACATTCATTACCCACTTTTTCAAATAGTTTTGCACGCGTATACTTTGAAATATCCCCTGTTACTTTAAATGTTCCATATGCTCCTGCACCTTTTGCATGTACTACACGTTCGGGTACTCGTTCACGATTAAAATGTGCTAGTTTTTCAATTAAATGAACATCTTGCATAAGAATTGGTCCATGTTCACCTGCTGTTATGGAGTTCTGATTGTCTGCTACTGGACAACCAGATGCTGTTGTCATTACTGTTTTTTTATTACTCATAAATTACTCCTGATATTACAGTTTTGTCCTGCTGCTTTTTAAATCCGGATTGGCTACCGGGTATGAATTCATAGTAGAGAAATTTTATAGATAAGTGAAATCGTTTATTTTTATATATTTAATAGGTATTACCTATTAAATATAATATTCTTGTTTTGATTTTAAATTTTGATTGAATCAAATAAAATTTTTTAACTCAGTGTTATGAGTAAATTGAATTGATCATTAACTGGTAATTACAAGTAGGAGAATAGATAAATCTGGTATTACTAATAATTAGAGTATAAAATTTGTTCATCAAAATATTAATGAATTTTAAATAACTTAGCTTGTTTAGAAAGAACAAGTTTGGAATAAATAATGAATCTATTAAAAAATAATGTTGGAAAAATTGATCGAATTATACGAATTGTGATCGGTATAATTCTTATTGGAAATGTATTTTATGCACTACACCACCCTATTGGATGGATTGGTGTCATTTTGATTGTTACTGGCCTTTTGGGTAAGTGCCCTTTGTATTCAATTTTAAATATAAATACTAAAACGCTTTCTGAGAAAGTTGGAATAAAATAAAGGAGATAACTTATGGAAGCTCAAGGGCTTATTATGACCATTTTAATTGGTGCAGTGGCTGGATGGTTAGCTGGACTTATATTAAAAGGTAAAGGTATGGGTTTTATCGTCAATTCAATCGTTGGTATTATTGGTGCTTTTATCGGTGGATATCTATTTAATCTGATTGGGTTTTCAATTGGCAGTGGTTTAATTAGTGTTATTATTACATCAACTGCAGGTGCTGTTGTATTACTCGCCATAATTGGTTTTTTAAAGAAATCACAATAGCTTGTTATTCTTGCAATAAAAAAAGGTTAAATCTGAATAATTCAATCCTCCCATGTTATTTAGATTTAGCTATCTTATATATCTAACATTTTATACTCCCAAAACTTGCATTAATTCGATATAATTTCACTCCAGAGTCAATTTTTGACACCTTTTATCTTAGTTTTTGTTAATTTTCCACCACTTAAGCTTTTTTGTACTTTATAAACAACGGATATCTATATGACTGAATTAAATGAATTTTTATCTCAAACATTTTATGGCAATAGCATTATGGCCTGGAGCATATCACTAGGGATAATTTTATTTTCTTCTCTCCTTGGAAAAATCGTTTATTGGCTATTTTCAAAGGTAATCAGAGCTTTTACCAGTAGAACCAAAACCAAACTTGATGACATTATCGTCGATATGATTGAAGAACCTATTGTGTTTGCAATTATCGCTACAGGCATCTGGTTTGCTTTATCAATACTTGTTTTGCCAGAGATGGCAACTTCTGCCGTTTCACATTCCTATTCAATGATTTTAGCTATATTAATCGGTTGGATGTCTGTTCGACTCTTTGATGCAATCTATCAGGAATACCTTGTCCCCTGGGCAGAAAAAACTGAAAATGATCTTGATGATCAATTATTGCCGATTGTACGTAAGGGAATTAAAACCATTATCTGGGTACTGGCTATTATTATTGGCCTTAATAATGCTGGCTACAATGTTGGTGCTTTGATTGCTGGACTTGGTATTGGTGGTTTAGCTTTAGCTATGGCAGCTAAAGACACAGTGTCAAATGTATTTGGTGGTTTTACAATTTTCACCGATCAACCTTTTCGTCTAAAAGATCGAATTATTGTCTCTGGGTATGATGGTACAGTGGAAGAAATTGGTATCCGTAGTACTCGTTTAAAAACGCTTGCGGGTCGAATCGTCACTATTCCTAATGCCAAATTTGCAGATGCACCTGTTGAAAATATTTCTATAGAACCATCACGTAAAATTATTTTAGAACTTGGTTTAACCTATGATACTAAGCCCGATCAAATGCAACAAGCTATGGATTTATTACAAACTATAAATGATGCCAATAATAATACTGAAGAAAAAACAGTTGTGGCTTTTAGTGGTTTTGGTGATTTTTCTTTAAATGTTAAGTTAACTTATTACATTAAAAAAGGCTGTGATGTCGCAGGAACACAGAGTGATATAAACATGGCAATACTCAGAGAGTTTAATGAGAGAGGACTTGAGTTCGCCTTCCCTACACAAACACTTTATAACATACAACAAAGCTAGTTTTTTTAATCTATAATTAGCCTCCAATGCAAAGCAAGAGACCATCTCATTGCTTTACACTGATAAAACAGGCAATCTCCTCTAAAATAAAGTTATTAAGTACTCTATAACTTTAAATACCAGCAGTCAGATAGGCCACACCAATAAAATCATTGGTATTGACACTCCAATAATAATCTCCAATGGTAAACCCATACGCCAATAGTCACCGAAACGATAACCTCCGGGTCCTGGAATTAACGTGTTATTTTTATGACCAATAGAGGTTAAGAAAGCACAGGATACAGCAACAGCCATCAAAAAAATCTGGGTTGAGCAGCAATAACGACTGTTGCGGTATTATTGAGTAAATCTGAAAGCGTCATGGTTACAATCATCAAAAGTATCAATACAATTATGAATTTTTATTCTTTGATTCACTTAATGTTTTTAGTTGAAATAAAGTATTTCGTTCTTCTTCTTCAAGATTCGATTGAATAAATTTAATTGTATTTTTATATTTAGGGATCACATTATATCTTAATGCATTAACACGTTTTTGTGTTTTGATCTGTTCCTCTAAAATTCTTAACAAAGAAATTTCAGCTTCTCCAAGCTCTGCAAATAAACGTGTCATATTAAGAAGATGAATTCTTGCTTCATCAACACTGGCATCACTTTTTAACAAACCAATGGGCTGAATAGGTAACGTTTCTACTGCAATAGAAGGATACTCAATTCCAAGATGACTTCTAGGAAGGATTTTAACTTTTATAGCCATTTCCATACCTAATGCAAGTTGTTTGAGTTGCTTACTTCCCATATGCATTTGAGCAATAGCAACCCAAAAATAAGATTGTTGGGTAACTTCTTTGACAGAAGATCTTAGTTTTCGGTAGTCTTTTAATCGTTGATATACTAATCGTGTCAAAATTTCACGTTTACGTTCTAATAGTTCATAACCCACTTCCAGATTGGTTAATTGTTTCTTTAAATCCAGTAAAGTACTTTTAGTTGGGGGAACTTTAAGTCGAGTATCCATATAACTATACCTCGCTTCGTTCTTTCCAACGATGGTATTTTGCCAATTCTTCTTCTGTGACACGAGAAAGTAAATTGGCAGGTAGAATAGATAATAAATCCCAGGCGATATTTAATGTTTCAAAAATGGAACGTTCTTCATTTTCTTTTTGTTGTATAAAACGTTTTTCAAATTGGTCAGCAAAATCTAAAAAGTGTTGATCAATATCTGATAAATCTTCTGCTCCAATAATCGATGCTAAATTTCTTATTTCCAACGCTTTAGCATAGGCAGCATAAAGTTGATTAGCTACACGTATATGATCATCTCTAGTATCATTACGACCCACACCATCCTTCATAAGCCGAGAAAGTGATGGAGAGATATCAATAGGTGGATAGATACCCTGATTATGTAGTTCTCTAGCCAACACAATTTGACCCTCTGTAATATACCCCGTCAAGTCAGGAATTGGATGAGTAATATCATCTGATGGCATACTTACTACAGGCATCATTGTTATTGAACCATGTCGGTTTTTTATTCTACCTGCACGTTCGTAAATTGATGCAAGATCGGAATACAAATAACCTGGATAGCCTTTCCTGGCCGGAACATCTCCTTTAGCAGTTGAAATTTCTCGTAGTGCTTCTGAATAATTGGTCATATCAGTTAAAATAACTAAGACATGCATGTCTTTATCAAAAGCCAGATATTCTGCAACAGTGAGTGCGGCTCTTGGTAAAATTAATCGTTCTAATGGTGGGTCATCAGCCTGGTTAATAAACATGACCACATTCCCCAAAACACCATTATTTTCAAAGTTTTCGATATAATACTGAGTATCGCTATAAGACAACCCCATAGCTGCAAAAACAATAGCGAAACCTGATTCTTCTCCTAATAGTTTTGCCTGACGAACGATTTGTGCCAATAAACGATTATGTGTCAGACCTGAGCCAGTGAATATGGGTAATTTTTGACCTCGCACTAATGAGTTTAAACCATCAATTGCTGAAATGCCCGTTTGAATAAACTCTTTAGGATAAGAACGAGCAGCAGGATTTACAGGTGCTCCATTAACATTTCTTTTTAATGTAGAAATTAGGGGTGGACGACCATCTTTGGGTTGCCCAATGCCATTAAACACACGTCCTAAAACATCGGGAGAAAGTGCTATTTCAAAAGGCTTTTCCAAAAATCTAACCCAGGTTCGCTCTAAATCTAAATCTTCAGTACCTTCAATAACCTGTATCATGATAAGCTCATTAGAACTCATAACCACTTGACCATTACGAAGCTGATTTTTATGATCACTAATAATGACACGATCACCAAAAGCAATATTGGGGACATGACTCATAAAAAGCAGCCCACCTTTTACAGCAGAAGCGTAACGATATTCCAGTTCACTCATTGTTTACACCTTGTGTAAATTTTCACTATAAGTATGTTCTAATTGGTCAAATACTTGATTGATGGCATTGATAAAATCTCTGAGACCTTGAGTTTGTTCACTGCTATAGGTGCTTTTACAACGTTTTGCTTTGCCCATAATACTTAAACGATTTAATTCTTGTACAGGTACTTCTAACTTCAGTAGATCAACGCCACGATTATAGATGAGCATCATAATTTTTAATAAAAGATATTGTTTTTCTGGAGAAGCATAACTATCAACATCATCTAGAGCACTTTGTTGTAATACACCTTCTTTTATTAAATTTGCACCATCAATAATCCAACGCTGTTCAGGAGACAATGCTTCAGGGCCAACTAAATTAACAATACGCATTAATTCAGTATCTCTAGATAATAAAGTCAGTGCGTCATTACGAAGCTGTAACCATTCCTGATCAGTTTGTTTTACCCACCATTTTGCTGCAGTGTTGACATAGCCTGAAAAACTTTCAGTCCACGAAACAGAGGGATAATGTCGAGCATCTGCAAGTTCCTTTGATAGAGCCCAAAAAGTTTGCACAATTTCTTTCGAATGGCCTGTTACAGGCTCTGAAAAATCACCACCTGGAGGTGAAACAGCCCCAATTAGTGTCACTGAACCACGCTGTTCAGAAAGAGTATGCACCCGCCCTGCTCTTTCATAAAAAGCCGATAAACGAGAAGCAAGATAGGCAGGATACCCCTCTTCAACCGGCATTTGTCCCAATCGACCAGAAACTTCACGTAAAGCTTCTGCCCAACGACTAGTTGAATCTGCAACCATAACGACATCTAGCCCCTGATCACGATAGTATTCTGCTATTGTAACCCCAACATAAATAGAGGCCTCTCGCGCCACCACAGGCATGTTAGATGTGTTTGCAACTAATAAAGTTCGCTCCATTAAAGAACGTTTACTTTTGGGGTCTACAATATCAGGAAAGGTGGTTAAAATATCAACCAGCTCATTACCCCGTTCACCACAGCCCACATAGATCACAATATCAGCATTAGACCAACGAGCAATCTGTTGTTGCACCATTGTTTTCCCTGCTCCAAATGGGCCTGGAACTGCTGCTTTTCCACCTTTAAGTAATGGAAAAAAAGTATCAAAAATACGTTGACCTGTTATTAATGGCGCTATAGCGTGATCACGGACTTTATATGGCCTAGGTTGACGTACAGGCCATCTATGATAAAGATAAAGTAATTTTTCTTCCTTACCCTGTTGTACTGAAGCAATACTGTCATCAAGACAATAATCGCCTTCAAGTTTTAATAATATTAACTCACCCTGAGTATTTGGTGGCACCAAGATAGAATGTACTATAGATTCAGTTTCCTGTACGGTGCCAAGTATTTCTCCACCAGAAAGTTTTTCTCCTTCATGTCTTTCCGAATTTGGCTTAAAGTGCCACAATTTTTTATGATCAAGCGGAGTGACTTTAGCCCCTTTTGGTATGTAATCACCTGCGATTTTAGCTAAAGTCTCTAAAGGACGTTGAATCCCATCAAAAATATTGCCTAATAAACCCGGCCCCAACTCTACAGACAGTGGATACCCTAAAGCAATTACCTCTTCTCCAGGCCTAAGTGATTCAGTATCTTCATAAACTTGTATTGTTGAATAATCACCGTCACGACCAATCACTTCGCCAATAATACCTAATTGACCAATACTCACCTGTTCACCATTGACAGCTTTTTCAAGTTGAGCTCTTACAAGAGGACCATTAATTTCAATCAGTTTACCTGCCATTGATATTTGACCTTACTGGTGTTAGTTCTGCAAAAAGGTTCTCTGCGATTATTTGATTAATATCATCTGATTGTCGTTCAATTAAGCCTTCAAACGTATAATTGACTCTAATTTTGTATTCATGATCATAAATTATAAAGCCACCCATACCATCAAAATGCTCAAGTGAAAGCTCTATTGATTTATTTGTATTTAATGACTTAATAATTTCTTGCCATTGATTTTTTAACCATTGATAATCATTTGAATTAAATTCAACCACTACTTTTTTTTCTGAAATTAAATTAAAGGATTGAAGCAATAATTGTTTTATTAATTCTAAATAACGCTTTCTATCTTCTGTCATAGATTTCAAATGAAGTTGAACATCATCAATAACTTTGTGCATTAGTTGCCACCTCAGTTGGTCAACACGCTTTATTGATTGTAATTCTTCAGTTTGAACCATTCGTCTATAGACTTGATCTGCCTGCATTTTAGCAGCCATTACTTCACGCTCTTCACGTAAACGTAAGCGTTTATTCTCATCTTCAATGTAATGATCATAACTGCGTTTTGCACGTTCAGAATACTCTTTGGATAAAGCAGTTGCTCTTTCCAATAAGGCTTTTTCTAAATCATCAATGTTTATTTCATTCGTCATTTTTATCTTCTAGAGCATTAGGTCCTAGAGCCTGCATGATAAGACTATCAATCACTGGATGATAATCATCCGGTTTGTAAAATGAAGGTATTTCTGTCAATATAATATTTCCACCTTTTTCACGAATTTTTTTCAAAATTGGTGTGTCAAAATGAGCAAGGTGAGATTCCAACATGACTAAAGCCTTTTCATGATGTTCCAACAAATCCAATAATAATTTTTCAACATCGCTTTTTTGAGCGTCTGGCCATGTTTCAAACCCCAATAACGCAAAACCTTGCATCAAATCAACATTACCCATAACAACGATACGTGTTATATCCTTATAATCAGATAGTATTGAATTTGAACTATCCATTAAATTTTATTCAATAATAAGATTGTGGCCACTAAACCATAAATAGCAATACCTTCTGCTAAGCCCAGGTAAATAAGACTACGACCAAAAATTTCAGGCTTTTCAGATATCGCAGCTAAAGAAGACGCTCCAATTGGGGCTACAGCAATTCCTGCACCTAATGTAGCCAATCCTGTAGGTAG
>JAPHSW010000263.1 GCA_026196615.1 Gammaproteobacteria bacterium
ACTATTGGGCTTGAGGCATGCGCTTTCTTCTTCGATAACAAAATCGATAGGATTTTCTGTATCCTGAAAGGTTCCATTTACGATGATATCTGCTTCACTTATCAAGTCAGTCAACGGACGCAAGGCTCCATCATGCTCCACTACCACCATGCGTGCCTCGCCCTCGCTGCCTGTCCGGATTCTGACATAGTTACAATCCAGAACCTCTTCACGAACCTCGTGATCAGGGCGCTGAATGCAGATGGTGATATCTCTAAAACCATGCGCCTTGAGAGCGTATATCGCACCACGGCTGACTGCACCAAAACCGAAAATGATTGTTTTGCGTTGATTACCGTAATGTCCATCGATACCTTTAAGTTGCAAGGAATGTATTACTGCACAATAGCCAGCCATTTCGTTATTCTTATAGAATGTATGGCGACCAATATGTCCGTTTGAAGACCAAATAAACATATCCTCAAAGGCAATGAGCGTCTGTTTACGATCGAGAGCCTCCTGAGTGATGTCCCGTTGCTGCACACAATGCACATAACCCCAAAGAGTTCCGCCTTCGCGGAGTTCCTGTAAATCGGCTAATACTGGCTTGGCAATAATAACAGTGCCAATCTCAGCAAGTAAATCGTGGCGTGTGGCGATACCGCCTGTCAGCGCAGCAATTTCTGAATCTGTGATACCAAATGGTGCACCATAACCCTCCTCGAATATTAGCTGACGGCGAAGTACTTCTGGAATGCGAGGCAAATGCCCTGGATGGATTGGAAACCGTCGTTCATCTTCTTTTTTTGAAGTCCCAATGACTCCTACTCTTGATGTATTCATGTCGCCGTTTCCTTATTATTAAAATTCAATAGGTGTGACTTCATGAACGAATTATTAGTTTCGCCAATAGGCCTATTTCTTTATGCTCGTCTTGTTCGAATATCAATCTGAATTGTGAATAAATTGATTAGAGAATAATTCCAAGTGGACACTGTTTGTTCTTTACTGACTTATTGATCTGATCTAATAATTAAGTTCACGCTAATAGCGTATAATACGACTCGAAATATTTTTCCAGATGATATAGAGGTTGATGGATTTGCACTAACTATGAATATAATCTGAGGTAGTCATTATTTTGCTTAAACCTACAGTGTAGCCGCCTCCAAGAACGACCAGAATCACTTCATATTTTTTTGGCATGCTGATCTACAAAAGCCGCTATTCGTATATCATGCTAGCTTTTGTACAATAGCTCACTTCCAGTTAGAAAATCGAATTTAACGTTATTTGTTGAAGTCCACAATATTGCTGTGTTCCTCTTTCTTGGCTTTTTTTGAAGCCCTTTTTTCTTTTTGCGTCATAGCAGGTTTCTTTTTATTTTCCTTATTGCCTTTTCGTTCTTTACTCATGTTTATTACTCCTTATTGGTAAATCGGTGAATTTCAGATTATGCCTGATGCAGTTTGATCTTTCTTCCGTTTAAAGAACTTTCTTTTAAAGCCTTCATCGCTGCCAATGCTTCTTTGTTGTTAGGCATGTCAATTAAGCCGTATCCTGTAAACTGTCGCAAGAAATTATCAACAAAAAGTTTAACCTGTGAAACATAACCAAATTTTTTAAATATATATGTCAATTCCAATACTGTGACACTGTATGATAAATTACCCACATATATAATCATATTGAATCCTTTATGATGAGGATGTTTGCATAAGCCTGGAACGATGATAAGTATGTCGTACCAACGTTTATTGTGACATCCTGAAAATAATTTTTTGTTTGGCAAAAGTATTGCGTATCAAAGTGTATATTTAATTGTCAAAGTTCAGCGATTTAATAATTGCATTTAGCTGCCCTTGTTTTCCACCTTGACCATGAATAGAGGCGTTATTTTCTATATCTGCCAATGTTTTCTGTCTCTGCCGCTCTATGTATTGTGTGCTAGTGTTTACGATTTTCTTTTTTATCAAGACCAAAAGGTCTGGAATATCAGCCATATCCCGAACATAAGTCTCAATATAAATTAATATACTCGTATCGATCTTAACTGGAGGATTTAATTTAGCGGTGAGTTTATTAAACTCTTCACACCATTCACCAGGAACCTTGTGGGATAGTTTGAAGAAAAGATCAATATAGGGTTCTTTTCGGATCTGTGGAGGACGATTTTCGTCCATGCCGACAATCTTAATGTCTTTGATATCGTTCATGCGAGTTTGCTCAAGGTAGTTGCTCAAAACCATGCAGTTTTAAGTAAATAAGGCGTCTAAAAAAATTTATGGTAATGAAATAATAGATGTTATGTTAAGAAGGGCTATGAAAGAATGTAGTGGTACTTACAAGAAACAGAACGAGGCAATAAAAATAAAATTCTATAAATATAACATCGGAATGGTAGGAATAAATTTCAGGATTTCTTTCAACCTAACTATCATACTACGCCGTTTTATTTCTTTGTCAACAACTCAATTTATTTGTTACACAATATGAACCAATTCAATGACCTATACATTAATGTAATTGGATTAATAGTAATCATATTGAGGATTCTGTTAAATGTGAAAAGGCAGTTTTTTACCCTAAACCTTAATGGAAATAATATTACTCAATTAATGGTTTGGGAACTGGATTCAACTATAATACAAGAATGTTATAATATAAATCTATCTTTTAAGCGGTGAAATCCTAATGAAAGATGAGGCGTTGGCAGTATACCAATCCCTTCCAGAATAAGATTCCTCTCACTTACTTTATAATCTTTTATGGCCGTTTTCTGGATAAATGCTATTAATTCTTATTTGAAGTGAATTACAGCAAAAGATCATTTCCGACTTAGTTAAAAGCATGTCAACTTAAATAAGAGCAATATCTTCAAGCTTATCCAAATATACCTGAGCCACTAAAATTTATTTTAAAAAGTGGCAAAACTCTCAAACTTTGGTTTAGTCTTTTTACTTTCTTTTTCTAATTGTTTAATCAACTGTTTTTCCTGTATAGCTAACTCTTGCTTCTCTGCTTCAATTCGAGCAGCTTCGAGCCTTTTTTTACGTAACTCTTTCTCATTTTTTAATCTTGAAAAATGCTCAGCTTCTAATTGTTCATAATTAATTTGTTCTAATTCTTTTTGTTCTTTTTTAGCCGCTAATAGTCTTTTTTGATTATTATTTTTAGCATTTTCTAAGCGTTGTTGTTCCTTTCTCAATTTCAAATCAATTTTTCGGTCATCTTCTTTTTTTTGTTGTAAAGAAATAAGAAGCTCTTCTTTTTTTTGTTTTAACGCAGCAAGATGCGCTGCTGCTTCTTTCTGTTTTAACACAACAAGACGCTCTGCTTCCTCTTTTTGCTTTAACATAGTAAGACGTTCTACTTCCTCTTTCTGTTTTAACTCAGCAAGACGCTCTATTTCCTCTTTCTGCTTTAACACAGCAAGACGCTCTGCTTCCTCTTTCTGCTTTAACACAGTAAGACGTTCGGCTTCTTCTTTTTGTTTTAATTGAGCGAGACGTTGTTTTTCAATTTTAAAGTTTTCAAGTCTTTTCTTTTGTCGTATATCAGCCTCAGTTAACTGGATCTTGTCGGATTGAACCTGAGGGGCTAATTTAACCGAGGGATGTTGTTGTGGAAATAAGATGTCGGGTCTTACATTTTGATTTGCTAATTCTGAAGCACCATATTTTTTATCAAAATATGTGGAGAGTGAAAATACAATAACAAAACTAGCGCACGCAGCAAGACCAGTCATAATCGGTGTTTTATTATCGGTAATAAATTCTTCAATTTGAAATTTATTATCATTATAAGCTTTAATAATTGATGGTAAATTAACTTTATTAGGAGTGTCTTCATAAACAACCAGGTCTGTACAACCATGTTCTATTTTTGTGGAATCTGAAGATTCAAACTGAATTTTTTCCTGATCAATCCTTTGCTCAAATTCATTTTGAACTCGATGAATTTCATTACGGAGTTGATAGACATCACCAATCGCTTCATCATGCTTATTTGAAAACAATTTATTAATAGTCGGCTGCCAACATACAGCACGACTTCCCGATAAGCTTTGAATCGGTATTTCTAAGTAAGGCGTTGTTTCCCTGTTCAATAATTTAAAAAATACGAGTCCTAAACAATTTACATCCGTCTGACAATCAACGAGTTGTTTTAAAAACTGATCTTCCTTAAATTCAATTTCGGGACAATCCTGTAATATTTGACTAACAACTTCATATTCAGACAAAATGGTCTGATTATTTTGTGTTATAAATATATTTCTTGGTTGAATATTTCGATGTACTATATTTGACTTTTGCAAGTACTCAACAGCATCAATAAGTTCCAGAAGAATTTTAATAATATGCTTTACGGGAAAGCCAAAAATCAATCGAGGTGCAATAGAGCCATCAGGAAAATAGTCCATAATAATATAACATTGTTTATCAATAATACCCGCTTCATAAACTTTAATACAACCAGGATGATTAATACTCATTAAAGGTTTTATATGCTTCTTAAACTCTCTACGGAATAGTTCCTGCTCTGATAAAGAAGACTTTATAATTTTAATCGCACGTATGACACCAATGCTGTTTTTTGCAAGATAAAGTGAAGAAAATCGGCCTTGACCAATTCTATGCATTATCGTGTAACCTGGTATAACCATTTTACCTCTCCCCCAAAAAAATAAAATTAAAAGTAAAACATCAGCATTAACTATTTATAGAATTATTGTTTTTAGCTGAGGTTCATAATTTTCAATTAATAATTGATAAAGCTTTTTAAAAATGATGAAACATATTTAAAACCGATAAGAAATTGAAACTTTTCCAGTATAAAAAGTTTCTTCAATTTTATCAGGTAGAGCCAAAGTAGCTGAATTATCTTTAAGATCATCAAACTCATAATCATTGGCATCAAAAGAAATAGAATAACCCATTTTTTCTGAAATATTTCCATTCCATGAAATACCATAACTTAAACCGGTTGCATTACTATCGGCGTCCATAGCAAGATTGGTTGGATAACTCGGTCCCGGAACTTCTTTAAGGTTGCCATTAAGATCAGCATAAGCGGCATTAATTGATAACATTCCCGCATCAGCAATAACCCAACCATAGCTGGCACCAATAAAGAAACCGTCCTCTTCAAAGGTCAAATCAGTACCGAGAGTTCCCGATGCTTCAGATTTACCATTTTTATAACCAAAGTAAACATTTCCACGATTCTCAAGAACTCTCATTCCAATCGTAGTGGAATAATCTCTACGATCACCCTTTAGTTTTTCAGCACCAAACGTATCACTTTCATCAGAGGAGTCTTGATAAGATAAATCAAGATAAAAACGGTCATAAGCAGTGGTAAAACAACACCTACCATTTTAAAGGTCACATTAAATTCAACTTCTGGAAATGAGTTTCCACGTGCCCCCTGTTTAAAAGTATAATCAGAAACACCAACCCATGTTCTGGGTACAAATGTGACTTGATCAGCTGCAAGTATTGTTTGTGATGTAAAACACATAGTACATAAAGTTGGAATGAGTAACATTCTCAAAGGTGTCATTTTTACTTCCCTATAAATTGACTTCAGAAAAATTGTTCACATTATTTTTTTAATATTGCTGTATTGTTATATTTTTTTTGCAATAAATATTTTGTCAAAATAAAGCTTAAAACCAATTTTGAAAAAGAAAAAAACAATGTATTCATTGTCTACATAATGATGAATGGAATAATAATGATAGTTTATAAGGAAGGTATTATTTAGTTTAAATTACTTGATTGAGTCAAAAAAATGTCTCTTAAAGTAAATTTAGCACAAATAATTATATTGATTATCCAGTTTATCCTTAAACTTATATCAATTACAGCTAATAAATATTTTAAAAAAGAGGTATAAATAATTGATTTTAAATATTTAATTATATGTTATTATATGTTATTATAAAAAACTGTAATTCGGTCATCCATTTCTCAATTTTGCTTAGAAATTATAACGATCTTACTTAGTCTTGTATAGTAATTAAACATATTTAATTTAAATTTCTTCAGCAACCATAGAGATCGCACCACAAGGACATTCTGCTTCACACATGCCACAACCTTTACAATAATCGTATTTGAACTCAAACCCTTTATTGGGGCCTAGTTTACTAACGGCGTTATCTGGACAAATCCCATAACAATTATCACACTCAAAACAATTTCCACATGACATACAACGCCTGGCTTCAAATTTAGCATGCTCTTGATCCAGATCGCCCACCACTTCTGCAAAACCACTTTTTCTTCTCACTGCATCAAGATGAGGTTGAATTGTTCTGGGCGCATCTGAATAATACCATGGTTCCATTTTATCAAAGGTTGCAACTTCATTTTGTGGTAATGGTTGGTAAGTTTGTCCGTCCAACCATGCATTTATGGCACGAGCTACTTTTTTCCCATGACCTAGTGCACTGGTAACTGAACGTTGGGATGGAACCGCATCTCCAGCTGCAAAAATGCCA